>NZ_JBSTYP010000031.1:0-58961 GCF_054052405.1 Aeromonas aquatilis
GCTGGAACGTTACGGGAGGGGCGTGAATATCAAAGCATGTTTGCATGAGGCGCTGGGGCACCCCATGCAACACGTAATTGGGACATAGCCAATAAAAACCGTTGAGATAAGGTACAGCGGTGAAGAGTGGTGGCCATCGTGGCAACGCGCCCGATGGCCATATGGCAAGACATCAATTCGGTAAGTCAGAAGCGCCCCAGCTGCTGGAGCATCTCGATCAGCTCCTCTTCGCTGCTCGGCTCATAAGCCAGCTGAAGGCTCGGCGCAGCGCCTCCCATCAGCATGTAGACGTTGGTGCTGCAGTGGTCGTAGTGATACCACTTACCGTCGATACTGATCGTGTAAAACATTACATTCACTCACCATTTTCATGGCAACTCAACACCACACAAACAATAAACATAACTAACCAAAGGAATGCACAAAAAGCACTCGAGATATGATGGAATATATTAACTTCATAGCATGAGAGTATGTCTAACTGCGCTAGTTTATAAACAAACAGATGAATACAGGTCTCAAATACGTTATAAAAGACACCTGCGACAAATTAAGACCAATAAAACCATGCTTAATCAAATTAACAAAACAAACAATTACGGGATGATTGGCAAGCAAGATGATGAGGTCAATCTTTTGGAGTTTTTCACGCTCCTGTGGAAGAAAAAGTCGAAAATTTTACTTGCAACCTTTATTTTCGGTGGCATAGGTGTGTTGTATGCGGTGCTCGCACCGGAGCAATGGACCACTCATGCTACTATTTATCAACCCAAGCCACTCGATACTCTGGAACTTGATAGGCTGAGGGATAAGTTTAATTTATTGGGGCTGAGTGGTGTCAAAAATAACAACTCCATCTATAATGAATTCTTGGTGGAATTCAAGTCTTACAACAACATTAAAAATTACTTACAGAGTACTACACCGTTCAAAGAATATGTGGCCAAGAATAACTTGAATAACCAGCAGCAACAGCTGCTGCTGAAACAGTGGTCAGAATGGATGAAACTTGCCCCTGAAGATAAAAAAGGGGAAGAACCTGGCACCCACCTCTCTTTTTCTTTCTTTAACAAGGAAGATTCCCTCTCCATGCTGACGGGGTATATTGACTATATCGTTCGGTTACAAGGCCAAGATCAGCTCGACATTCTAGAGAACAATCGACAAAGCCAGATCAACACGCTTAAATTGGAAATAAGGCTGAAAACCGAAGATGCACAACGCGCCTTATCCAGAGAGATAGACAGCATCGAATACAGTATGAGTATTGCCAAAGCAGCCAAAGTGAACAAGCCATTGGTAAATTTCAACTACGGCGACCGCTTCCCAATCACTCTTGGTCAGGATGCATTGGCTCGAAAGTTAAACATTCTCAAGTCGCTGAGGATCGAAGAATATCAGCCAGAGATAATGGAGCTGAATGCACAACTCGCCCGACTGAAGAGCATCAATATTGGTAAACTAACACTCAGCCCATTCACTTATCTGGATACCCCAAGCACACCGCTTAGCCGTGATAAACCCAAGCGTCCGCTGATCGTCATCCTTGCTGCCATGTTGGGAGGAATGTTGGGTATTACACTGGTGCTGCTTCAACATGCAATTCAGCAACGTTGCAATAAAACAGAACCGGAACATGATTTCCACCCATCCCTGCTGGCCAATGCCAGCTGAGAATGTCGAGCAGACACATTCCTCGCCTTTATCCTTAATTTTTAGATAACAGCAAAACGGCCCCAAAGGGCCTAATGCCAGTCAGTTAAGCCTGACTGGCATTGTTTTTATTGGCTTTTTTCACACTATACCGCTGTGGTCTTGGCTTCACGCAGTGGGAATAACTTCGCTCCCTTCGTTCCGGCAGCACAAACCGCCTCGCCATGTCCCCCTTCAGGCTCGCCGCCTTCTTGCTACGCAGGGTCAGTCGATCTTGTTGCAGACTGTTCTTCATCTCCCGATAGCCCAGTTCGATTTTCCAGCGATGGCTGTAGATCTCAACAATATCGGCGCTCGAAAAGCGCATCGGGTCAACCATCGAGGTCAGTACCTGCAGCTCCTTACCGTTGATAGTGCGAGTCAGCAAGCGGGCTTCCACCGTGTCCGGCAGTTGTGGCCACTTCTTGTATGCCTGTGGACAGGTCTTTAGATGCACCAGCACATCCTGACACCCCAGCTGGCGCACCACCTCATATTGTGTGCCCTTTTTGAGCGGCAGCAGCCAGTGCCGCTCGCAGCCCGCGGTTTGCCAGGCATGGCGCAGGCCAAGCGAATAGAACCCCTTGTCGAACAGGGTCAGTGAGTGGTCTGGCGTGCGCACGATAAGCTGCTCAGCCAGCACCATCTCGTTGACGGCGCCGACAGCCTGAACAAGCAGATGGCTAGTGAGCTCCATTTGGCAAAACATGCGCACCTGCGGATAGGCAGTCTCGCCATGCTAGAGCTTGGCAAGGGGTTATTGGGCAATAAAAACCGCTGAGATAAGGTACAGCGGTGAAGAGTGGTGGCCATCGTGGCAACGCGCCCGATGGCCATATGGCAAGACATCAATTCGGTGATTTAGAAGCGCCCCTGCTGCTGGAGCATCTCGATCAGCTCCTCTTCGCTGCTCGGCTCATAGGCCAGCTGAAGGCTCGGCGCGGCGCCTCCCATTAGCATGTAGACGTTGGTGCTGCAGTGGTCGTAGTGATACCACTTACCGTCGATACAGACGTCGGTATAGCATCTCGGGTCCCTTTTCAGTTCCATATGCACATCCTTTTGTTACATCCCATCAACATCACTCCTGACCGTAAAATAACCACCAAGATTCAAGCTTGATGCAGATCAAGGGAAGCGGCTGAAAGGGACAGATATTTACCAGATCTGTGGCCTGCGGGACCCGGAGCGGCCAACCGCTATCCGAATGACGATAGGGGAAGGGCAAACAGATCGCTGGGTAGGAACTGCAACAACAAAAACGGCGCCCGCATGCGCCGTTTTTCATTTTCCCTCAACAGAGAGGGCAAGCCGGTAGGCTTATTCGTCTTCCAGATAGGCGTAGCCTTGCAGACCCAGCTCCAGCTCGTCGAGCAGGGCTTTGCGGGTTGCGTCGTCCAGCGCCGGGTGGGAGGCGATCCGCTGGTAGTTCTCGCGAATGACGGACGGGTCGATGTTGACGTAACGCAGCAGCTGGTCGACGGTATCGCCGCGCACCACGTTGCGAATGTCCATCTTGCCCTCTTCGTCCAGCCACACTTCCGCGCAGTGGGTGTCACCGAACAGGTTGTGCAGATCGCCGAGGATCTCCTGATAGGCACCGACCAGGAAGAAGCCGACGTGGCACTCTTCGTTCTCGCCGTAGACCGGCATCGGCAGGGTGCTCTCGACCCCCAGACCGTCAACATAGTGCTCGACCTGACCGTCGGAGTCACAGGTGATATCCATCAGGATACCGCGACGGCTAAGCGGACGATCGAGACCAGCCAGCGGCATCACCGGGAATACCTGACCGATACCCCAGGCATCCGGCAGAGACTGGAACAGAGAGAAGTTGGCAAAGCACTTGTCCGCCAGCTTTTCACTCAGTTCGTCAGCCAGCGCACGGTGGTTGCGGTTGACCGGGTTGAGCATCTCTTTGAGCGCCAGACAGGTGTTCTGGTGCAGCATCTCGGCCCAGGCACGCTGTTCAAGGTTCAAGAGGCCCATGGTGTACTGGGCATTCACGTCACCCAGATCTGCCACCGAGTCATGGAAGATCTCCAGCAGGGAGGGATCTTCGCTACGCAGATCCAGCCAGCCTTTCCACATGTTTTGCAGAATGGTCGGTGCATCTTCGTCCGGCGCGCTGATGTCGTTCATCTCCACCCCTTCGGCACCAATGATGTTGGTGACCAGCACGGCGTGGTGGGCGGTCAGGGCTCGGCCAGACTCGCTGATGATGGTCGGGTGCGGCAGGTCGAACTCGCGGCAGACATCGCCGATACCCCACACCACGTTGTTGGCGTACTCGGAGAGACTGTAGTTGGCGGAGCAGTGGCTCTGGGAACGGGTTCCCTCGTAGTCCACCCCCAGGCCGCCACCGACGTCCACTACCTCGATGTTGGCACCGAGGCGACGCAGTTCAGCGTAGAAACGACCGCACTCGCGGATGCCGCCCTGAATGTCGCGGATATTGGCGATCTGGGAGCCCAGATGGAAGTGCAGCAGTTGCAGGCAATCCAGCTTGCCCAGCCCGCGCAGACGCTCGATCAGCGCCAGGATCTGGGAGGCAGAGAGACCAAATTTGGACATGGAGCCGCCGCTCGATTCCCACATGCCGGAGCCGGTGGAAGCGAGCTTGGCACGCACCCCGATGTTGGGCTTGATATTGAGACGAGCTGACTCGTCCAGCACCATTTCCAGCTCGGAGGGCTTCTCCACCACGATGTAGACCTTGTGGCCCATCAGGTTGCCCAAGAGGGCGTGGCGGATATATTCGCGGTCTTTGTAACCGTTGCAGACGATCACCGAGCCTTGCTCATGGTGATGGGACAGCACGGCCAGCAGTTCCGGTTTGGAACCAGCTTCCAGGCCAAGCCGGGGCTTGTCGCTGTAGGACTGGCTGATGGTCTCGATGACACGACGCTGCTGGTTTACCTTGATCGGGTAAACGCACAGGTAGTCCCCTTCATAGCCTGACTTCTCGATGGCCTGACCAAAGGCGTTGAACAGCGCATCGACCCGACTCTTGAGGATGTCGGGGAAGCGCAGCAACACGGGGGTGGTCAGCCCGGACTGACGCAACTGTTCGATGGCGTCAGAGAGCACGATATGTGCGTCAGGGCGTGATTTGTCGGGGGCGACGGTCACATGACCGGCGTCATTGATATTGAAAAAACCCGCACCCCAGTAGGGAACGTTGTAGACCTTCAAGGAGTCCTTGCTGGACCAGTTAGTCATGGGCTATGCCTCGCAAATGAGCGACCCAAAGTCGCCTTCGTTACCCTCAATCACATCCAGACCATCTAGTGCAGAGTACGGCGAGCGCTGCCATCACGAGACGCAGCCACCCAAACCAACCCTTTGCACATCGCGGCAAGCCAGAGGCTGCCTGGTGGATCTTGGGAAGTAACGAGTCTTGATGTGGGGCTGGTGGCTTTACATCAAGCTCAACGGTATGCGGTGCTACTTTACGTTGCGCCGCGGTACTTTGATGACAGACGACATCAGCCACGTCGTCCGTTCATCATTCGGCAGCGATCCCGACAGCAGGAGAGGGTTCCAAGGAAGAGAAGCGAAGGCGCCAGCACGCATGCGTGCGTGTTGATAGACGACAACAACCACAGCCCAGCTCATATCCAGTGACCGCCCATGACAAGGGAAGATGATGAGCCGGTGGCCCACTCGGTCAAATGAAGGATGAGAGTCTGTTGTTCTCCCTGATACCGGAGCCTAACCGGTATTAAAGAAACCATTCCCCAGCAGTGTCTGTCGTTTCTGCGTGCCTCGCCCTATAGGCGTATGATCGGTCGGGTTTCTGGCGGCTCTGCCTGCTTCAGGGTTACCCTTGGATCGGCGCGGAGTGTACACACTTACCGCGGGCAGTGACAATAAAAAATAGTGTTCAAAATCTCCTTTTAATAAGTCGATCAAATCTTGCTGGCGGGCAGGCGGGCTCTGGGATGGCGCAGGTTATGCGACAGCCCGGTTTCCCCTTGAAAAGTGTGCGAAAACGCCATGGTTGGGCTGACGCCTTGCTGTGCGGTCGCTGAGGGGAATTTGGCCGCCACCACCAGCGCCTAAATATCGCAATAAATACCACATTTATGCGATCTCCCTCCCGGACGTTGCGCCGCGCGCCGCACATTCGCCGCTCTCCCCTTGCGTCAAAAAATGGGAAAAACCTGCGCTGACGCAATGAGTGCCCCGCACGGATTGGCCACAATGACCACTCACAACCGGAGGCTGATTAATGGATACCCTGCTTGAGCGTTTTTTGCGTTACGTGACTTTTCATACCCGCTCTGACGAGACCAATCCCGCCTGCCCGAGCAGCGAGGGGCAGCTGATCTTCGCCCGCGCCCTGCAAGGGGAGATGGAAGCGCTGGGGCTGACCCAAGTCACTCTGGATGAGCACGGCTACCTCACCGGCTGCCTGCCGGGCAACCAGCCGGATGCTCCCGCCATCGGCCTGATTGCCCACATGGATACCGCCGACTACGAGGCGGAGCAGGTCAACCCCCAGATCATCGAAAACTATCAGGGCGGCGACATCTGCCTTGGCAAGGGTGACGAGGTGCTCGCCATCCGTGACTACCGCTTTCTGAAAAACTACCTGGGTCAGGATCTCATCACCACCGACGGCACCACCCTGCTGGGCGCCGACGACAAGGCGGGCATCGCCGAGATCCTCACCGCCATCGACCACCTGCAGGCCCACCCCGAGATCCCGCGTGGCGATATCTGGGTCGGCTTTACCCCGGATGAAGAGATTGGCCGCGGCGCCAACCTGTTCCCGCTGGAGAGATTCCCGGCCAAGTGGGCCTATACCGTGGATGGCGGCGAACTGGGTGAGCTGGAGTATGAAAATTTCAACGCCGCCAGCGCCACGGTGCGTTTTATCGGCAATAACGTCCACCCCGGCACCGCCAAGGGGAGCATGATCAACAGCCAGACCCTGGCCGCCCGCTTCCACGCCGCCATGCCTGCCGAGCAGACCCCTGAGTGTACCGACGGGTATGAGGGCTTCTTCCATCTGGCTCAGATGAGCGGCAACGTGGAGGAGAGCACCCTGCACTACATCATCCGTGACTTCGACGACGAGCACTTCGCCGCACGCAAAGCCGAGATGCAGAGCCGGGTTGCCGCCCTGCAGGCCGAGTATCCGAAGGCCCGCATTGAGCTGACCCTGACCGACAGCTATCGCAACATGCGCAGCCAGATCGAGCCGCACATGCATATCGTCGAGCTGGCCCGCGCCGCCATGGAGGCCGCCGACGTGGTGCCGAAGATCAAGCCCATTCGCGGCGGTACCGATGGCGCCCGCCTCTCCTTTATGGGTCTGCCCTGCCCCAACCTCTTCACCGGTGGCCACAACTTCCACGGCAAGCATGAGTTCATCCCGCTGCAATCCATGGAGAAATCGGTCACCACCCTGGTGGAACTGGTACGCCTCACCGCAGCCTGGCGCGGTTAATCGGGTCGCTATCATTACCACGACCATCAAGGGGGGAGCCGGTTTACCGGCTCCCCCCTTGCTATCTGGCATCACCCATCAGGAAAGGGAAACCGGGGGAGGGTCGCTCAGGAGCTACTGGCTGCCGCTGCCATCAAACTGTCATCCCGCTGACATGTCGCGGGAACAGTGTCACATCATGCTGGGAGCAACGGATCGCCGGAGCCCACCAGATGTTCACTATCGATACCCTGCTGACCCAGCACTTCCCCCGCCTGCTTGGCTACCCCCTGCTCACCCCGCTGTTAAAGCGGCTGCTGGGCTGGCTGCTCAACGAACGTGCCTTTGCCGACTTTGCCACCCGCTATCCGCACCTTCGCGGCCTCGACTTTGTCGAGCAGGCGCTGACCCAGCTCGATTTCGACTATCGGGTCAGCGAGGCGCAGCTGGAGCATATTCCCGCCAGCGGCCGGGTCATTCTAGTCGCCAACCACCCCATCGGCTCGCTGGATGGACTGGCGCTGCTGCAACTGCTCGGCCGCATCCGCCCCGATGTGAAGATCGTCGCCAACCAGCTGCTGGCCCAGCTCGTGCCGCTGCGCCCTCTGCTATTGCCGGTGGACAATATGGAGGGCAAGACCGATCGGCAAGCCATCCTCGCCATGAACGAACACCTCGCCCATGAAGGGGCGCTGGTGATCTTCCCCGCAGGTGAAGTCTCGCGGCTTGGCCTCAAGGGGGTAAAAGATGGCCCCTGGCAGGCAGGCTTTATCAAGCTGGCCCAACGCACCCGCACCCCGTTGGTGCCCATCCATCTGGGAGGGCGCAACAGCCTCTGGTTCTATCTCGCCTCCTGGCTCAACAAGCCCGCTTCCGCCCTGTTGCTGGTACGCCAGCTATTTCGCCAGCAGGGGCAAACCCTGCCGGTGACCATAGGAGCGCGCATTCCGCTCGGCAGTTTTCAGGATCTACCCGCCAAGACGGCGGCGCGGCTGGTGCGCAACCACCTCTACCGAATTGGCCGTGGCAAGGCGGGACGGCTGCAGACCGAGGCCCCCATCGCCCTGCCGGAGGATCGCCGCCAGCTCAAACAGGCCATCGAAAGCTGCGAACAGCTCGGCACCACCCCGGATGGTCAGGGGATCTACCTCTACCGCCGCCATGAACTGAGCCACTCGGTGATCCTGCGCGAGCTGGGGCGACTGCGGGAGATCGCCTTTCGCGCGGTGGGGGAAGGATCCGGCAAGCGGCGGGACCTCGATGGCTTTGACAACGACTATCACCACCTGATCCTCTGGGATCCGGCCCGGCTCGATATTATCGGTGCCTACCGGTTCGCCCCGGTGGCCGAGCTGCTGGCCAGCAAGGGGAAGGATGGCCTCTACAGCCACACCCTGTTCGGCTTTGAGGATAAGCTGCTGCCCCGGTTGGAGCAGGCCATCGAGCTTGGCCGCAGCTTTATCCAGCCCGCTTACTGGGGCAAGCGGGGGCTCGATTATCTCTGGTTCGGCATCGGTGCCTATCTGGCCCGCTATCCCCGCTACCGCTACCTGTTTGGCCCGGTGTCGCTCTCCGGCAGCCTGCCGCCGGCGGCCAAGGACCTGCTGGTGAGCTTCTACCGCAAGCACTTTGCCCCCGAGCTGACGCTGGCCCCCTCCCGCCGTCCCTACCCCGAGACGCAGCCTCTGTTCGAGGGGTTGGATTACGGCACCGATCTCAAAGCACTCAAGGCCCGCCTCGACAATCTGGGCTGCGCTATCCCCACCCTCTACAAGCAGTATTCCGAGCTGTGCGAGCCGGGCGGGGTGCAGTTTATGGATTTTGGCATCGACCCCGACTTCAACCACTGCATCGACGGGCTGGTGTGGGTCGATGTGAGCCGCATCAAGCCCCACAAGCGGGCCCGCTATATCGGCAGCCATCTGGCCGAGCCGCGCTTATAACCCTGCAGGCACCAGGCAAACAGCCAAATGCAAAAAAGGAGAGAGAGGCCATGGCCTCCCTCTCCTTTCGATCTCATGCTCAGCACCTTTTCGAGGCGCTCGGCCCATCTGGCGTTACTCGGCCGCCTTGCGATCCGAGTGGCCCAGATCCCGCTCGGGTGCGATGACATCGCGCACCCGCTGCTTGATCACCTTGGCCTCGGGGAAGCCGTCATCGACCACCCGATCCCACACCTGCACCCCGCCCACCAGAATGCGGAACTCCCCCTTGCTGGCGGGCACCAGCGCCACCTCGCCCAGCTCGCTGTCGAAGGTGGAGAGCAGCTCCTGCGCCAGCCATGCGGCGCGCAGCATCCAGCGGCAAAGGGTGCAGTAGCGGATTTCGATGCGGGGTTTGCTGATCAGGGTTTCAGACTCGGTCATGAGTGACTCCATAAAAAAGCGGCCAATGGCGGGAAGTAGCGTACCGCCGCCCAATGGCCGCTCCCGGTTTGGTCAAATCAGTGCTGATCAACACCATGAAAATCGGCCAGCCAATGGCGGGCAATGGTACGCATCGCCGATTCTGGCAGCTCGAACAGGCCGGGAGCAAGAGGGCCTGCCGCCAGCATCCGGATCCCCTCCATGATCTCCGCCAGCACCAGATAGACATATTCGCCAATCACGGCGCCATGAACGAAGTTGACCGCCTCGCCCCGGTTGAGCAGGTAGATCTGGGTGCCGTCCGGCCGGTTGAGGGCCAGCACATGAGGGCACACCTCTTCGCTCGGCCACGGCAACTGGGCCAGCGAGAAGGCAAACTCGTCATCAGCTGAGGTGACCGAGGCCACCATGGTGCCGGGGCGCAGCTGTTGCAGATCCGCCAGATCGAGCGAGCCGTTGCCGGTGGAGCAGATCACCAGCTCGGCGCGGCTCAAGGCCTCGGCCTTGGTGATCAGACGAAAACCGTGGGAGAGCGCTTCGACCTGACGCAATACGTCGGTCTCTACCAACCCTAGGTGAAGGTTGCGACATCGTAGATCACGGGCGATGCTGCGCCCCACCTTGCCATAACCAAACAGCACGGCTTCGCAGACGTTGAAGGTGCGGTTGAGGGTGCGGGCCAGCGACTCGGCGGAATAGACCACGCTCAGACCAATCTGGATATCCTCGGCCTGCTTGAGGGGGCTGCGCGCTACCGACACCACCGGGGTCGCCAGCACCTCCTGCTCATAGCGCTGATGGCCGTTTTCGGTCATCTCCACCACCCCGAGAAAACGGGGACCGAAATACTCGCTGAGGGTTGTCTGGGTTCTGGCGAAGTAACCACCGATATCGAGGATCAGCAGCCGCTCGTGGGGGGCCACCAGCGGCGCAATCTGCTGGATGATGCTGTCGGGTTCATTGGTCCAGCGCCGGTTGAGGGGCAGCACCGGATAGTGCTGGGATACCCACTCCAGGGTCGGACCGTGTACCGATTTCGGTTTGGGCAAAATGGCACCAATCCGTCCAATCTGACCGAGAGCGTCGATAAAACGGGGGCGATCGGGAAGCAGGTGAGTGACCAGCAGAATGCAGAGACCGTCGATACGTCCCTGTCCGGTGAAATGGCGAAAAAACAGATGCTCAGATCCTTGACTGCGCAACTGTGGCCTCCTTATGTGCCGCAAAGCAGGCAAACAGAACCCGGCGCGGCCGGGTTCTGTGTGTGTCCAAATAAAATGAAAATCCTTTTTATCTGAAACACATATGGGGCTCAATCATTATCTACCAAGAGTATGAGCGAGTATGCAAAAATGACTGTAATTGCCTGTTTTTCATGCAAAAATCAGTACAAAGAAGCAGCAGGCCACACCCACCACAGGCTGAGCCCTGTTCCCGCCGCTGCGAGCAAGATCAGCCCACCCCAACGCACTGGCCAGGGTTTGTCACGCAACACCCACTCCAGCAGCGGCAGCAACCAGACCGGCAGCAACACCACTAGCGGCACCTCCACATATTGCCAGGCGAGCATCTGGACAAAAGCGAGTGCCAGCGCCAGACCGGCGGGTGCAGCCTTGATGCCAACAAAGGTGTCGAGCAGGGCGCGAAAACCGGCGAAAGCGGCCAGAGCACCGGCCAGCTGAGCAATCAACAGACTGCCATCGATGCCAATCACCAGCGCCAACCAGATAAAGCCGAGGGCAAACCCGAGCCCTTCGCGGCTGTCACCGCGCAGACCGCTCCAACCAAACCAGAGGATGGCGGGCAGCAGAGCCAGCCAGATCCCGGGTTCGCTCGCCAGTACCGAGGCCAATCCCTGCCACCACACCAGCGCACTGAACACAGCAAAGAGCAGCAGTGAACCGCGCAAATCGTTCACCTGAGCCGCAATGGCGGGCACCAGCAGGGTCAGCGGCAGCCACTGCCACGCCTTGGCCGGAATACCATAGAGACCGCCGAGCAAGGAGCCCACCAGCCAGAGCGCCAGCGCGCCCCACAGATAACCCAGTCGCGGCCAGCGCCACGATAGCAAAGCGGCTCCCAGAGGAGCCGCCAGGGTTTGCAGCAGAAGTTCCGCGCCCATTACTTGCGCACGCCTTCGACAAACAGGTTGATGTTCATCTCGTCCGGGATGCCGGGCAGCATGTAGCTCACGCCAAAGTCACTGCGCTTGATGGTGGTGGCGGCGTTGAAGCCGCTGCGGTAGCCGCCCCAGGGATCCTTGCCCTCACCGATCTTGACCAGATCGAAAGCCACTTCCTTGGAGACGCCGTGCAGGGTCAGGGTCCCTTTCAGCACGCCTTTATCCTTGGTGCCCTCGTAAGCGGAGCTGACGAAGGTCATCTTGGGATACTGCTTCACGTCGAGAAAATCGGGGCTGCGCAGGTGCTTGTCGCGGGCCTCGTGATTGGAGTCGACGCTGGCGGCATCCACTTCAAAGCTCGCCTTGGCCGCCGCCGGGTTGGCGTCATCCATGCTGAAGGTACCGCTGAAGGTGTTGAAGCGACCCACCAGTTCGGAGAAGCCCAGGTGACCCACCTTGAACTGCACCGTGGTGTGCGCTGCATCCACGTCGTAATCCGCCGCCATCAGAGGGGTCGCCATAAACAGGCAGGAGGCCAGCAGAGCCTTGGTCATTTTCATCCGTTCGTTCCTTCATCTTGGGGTTCACATCAGTGGTTAAAATGCTAACCTCGTTCTGAAGATGAATAATCAGTGATTTATTAAATTCATTATTTACTGAGGATGGAAAATGGACCAGATCGCCGCCATGCGCACCTTTATCAAGGTGGTGGAGTGCCAGAGCTTTACCAAGGCCGCCAACCAGCTCGGCATCTCGGTCGCCATGGCCTCCAAACTGATGCAGCAGTTGGAGGAATCCCTCGCCACCCGGCTGCTGTCGCGCACTACACGCCAGGTCAATCCCACCGAAGCGGGCCAGTTCTACTACCAGCGCTCCCTCGCCCTGCTGGCTGAGCTGGAAGAGACCCACAGCCAGCTGACCCACCACAACCAGCAGCCGAACGGCACCCTCAAGCTCTCGGTGCCGATGGATTTTGGCTATCTGCACCTCTCCCCCGCCCTGCCGCTGTTTCGCCAGCGCTTTCCCGATCTCAAGCTCGATATCGAGTACAGCGACCGGAGGGTGGCGCTGGTGGAAGAGGGGTTCGATCTGGCGCTGCGGATCGGCCACCTCAGCGACTCCTCGCTGGTGGCGCGCCAGCTTGCCACCATTCGGGTCGAGCTTTGCGCCAGCCCCGCCTATCTGGCGCGCAAGGGCAGACCGGAAAAACCCGAGGATCTCAAGCAGCACGACTGTCTGATCTACACCCTGACCCAGCCGGAGTGGCACTTCAAACAGGGAAGCGAGCAGCAGAGCATCCGGCCACAGGGGCCGCTGCGGGCCAACAACGGGGTGGCGCTGACTCGCGCCGCTTGTGATGATCAGGGCATCATATTGCAGCCCACCTTTATCGTGGGGGAAGCCTTGCAGGATGGCAGGCTGGTCAGCCTGCTGCCGGAGTGGGAGAAGGGGGAGGTGGGGCTCTATGCAGTCTATCCGCACCGCCGCTTCGTCTCGGCCAAGGTGCGCTGCTTTATCGAATTCGTGCAGGAGCGCTATCTCGCCCCGCAACAGTGGGATGCGCCGACCTGATGGCCAGCGCGGTGAACCACGACACACTGGACACACTGACTGTCCGGCGGGGTTAGCCGACGATAAACCGAGCCCCAAGCGGGCAACCTAGCCGCGAGTAGGCATCACAGCCGGTGCCAGTTTCGCCAGCAGACGCTCCTGCTCGAGACACAACTGCCAGCGTGGCAGTCGGGTGCGGATCACCGACAACTGCTGCTCACTGAGAGCATAGGGGAGCGCCACTTCAATCTCGGGGCAGTCAAACATGGCGGCAAGCTGCAGGATCAAAATGAGGTTTGCCTCGTCGGTCTTGTGCTTGTTGACCCGTTTGCGGATCTCGTGGCGCAGCTGGGTTTCAGGGTCCTGGGTCATCGCCTGCCAGCCGAAACCGAACAACGGCACCAGTGCGCTGACAATCCCCAGCGCCGTTATCGGCTGTTTGGGGGGATGATAGAGTTCGTTAAGATCCAGCAGAACAGGATTCTGACGAACCTCACCCTCACCAAATAAAATCGTTTTCGTCATTGGATTGCCCGTTATATTCCACTAGACTGCGCCGCATATTTTACCCCGATATGCCAACGAGGTGCTGATGCTAAGCGATATCGAGATCTCCCGCCAGTCCCCCCGTCTCTCCATTCACGCGCTGGCCGAACGCCTCGCCATCCCCCAGCACCTGCTCAGCCCCCATGGCCACTACAAAGGCAAGCTCAGCCTCGACCTGCTCACGTCTCAGCCCAAGCAGAGCGGCAAGCTGGTACTGGTGAGCGCCATCACCCCTACCCCGCTCGGTGAAGGGAAAACGGTGACCACCCTTGGCCTCTCCATGGGGCTCAACCATATCGGCCAGCCCAGCATCGCCACTATCCGCCAGCCGAGCCTCGGGCCGGTATTCGGGGTCAAGGGGGGCGCAGCCGGTGGCGGCCACGCCCAGGTGGTGCCGATGGAGGAGATGAACCTCCACCTTACCGGTGATTTTCACGCTCTGACGGCGGCTCACAATCTGGCGGCGGCAGCCCTCGATGCCCGCCTGTTCCATGAGCGCAAACTCGGCGACCAGTTCACCGCCAAAACCGGCCTGCCGCGGCTCGATATCGATGCCGATAACATCCTCTGGCCGCGCACCCTCGACATGAATGACCGCGCACTGCGCCACCTCACGATTGGACAGGGGGGCACTGCCGATGGTGTAGAGCGCAGCGATCGCTTCGTCATTACCGCCGCCTCCGAGCTGATGGCCATTCTGGCGCTGGCGAGCGATCTGAAAGACCTGCGCCAGCGCATCGGCCGCATCCAGCTGGCCCGCGATATTCACGGCGAGCCCATTACCGCCGAACAGTTGGAAGTGGCGGGCGCCATGACGGTACTGCTGAAAGATGCGCTGCAGCCGACCCTGATGCAGACCACCGAGCAGACACCGGTGCTGGTGCACGCCGGCCCCTTTGCCAATATTGCCCACGGCAACTCCTCGGTGATCGCCGATCGCATCGCCCTTGGTCTGACCGACTATGTGGTGACCGAAGCAGGTTTTGGCTCCGACATGGGGCTGGAGAAGTTCTTCAACATCAAGAGCCGCCAATCCGGCATTACCCCGGCCTGCGTGGTGCTGGTGGCCACGGTGCGCGGCCTCAAGGCCAACAGCGGCCTGCTCGATATCCGTCCGGGCCAGCCGCTGCCAGCCAGCCTGCAAGGGGAAGATCTGCCAACCCTCAAGCAGGGCTGCGCCAACCTCGCCTGGCATATCCGGAACGCCCGTCGCTACGGGATGACGGTAGTGGTCGCCATCAACCGCTTCCCCACCGACAGCGAGGCCGAGCTGGCGCTGCTGGCCCATGAGGCGCAGCAAGCCGGCGCCTGTGGCGCAGCCATCTCCAACGCCTTCACTCAGGGTGGTGCCGGTGCCAGCGAGCTGGCCCGCGCAGTGGTCGCCGCCTGCGAGCAACCCGGTAAGGTAAAACTGCTCTACCCAGATGAGATGAGCCTCGACGCCAAGCTGGCGACCCTGGTGGAGTGCGGCTACGGCGGCCGCGGAGTGCAGCTCTCCGACAGAGCGCGCCAGCAGCTGGCACAGCTCTCTGCCGAAGGGTGGGATCACTTGCCCATCTGCGTGGCCAAGACGCCGCTCTCCATCAGCCATGACCCCGCTCTCAAGGGAGTGCCGACCGATTTTGAGGTGCCCATCGACGAGGTGAAGCTCTGCGCCGGTGCCGGGTTCGTCTATGCGCTGGCGGGCCCTATCATGACCATGCCGGGGCTGGGCAGTCTGCCTGCCTATCGCCATATCGATATCGATGAGAACGGCGAGATAGTCGGCCTGAGCTGAGCCCTTCCACAACGCCAGAAACAACAAGGCCCCGCCAATTGCGAGGCCTTCTGTTATCCATGCATCACCCCTTAGAGGGTGAAGCGCTGGGTCATATGGTGCAGGGTGTTAGCCAGCTTGCTCAGTTCGCCACAAGCTTGGGCGATCTGATGAGCGCCCTGGGCATTCTCGTCAGCGGCATTGTGAATGTTGACGATGCTGCGGTTGAGCTCTTCGGTCACCGCATTCTGCTCTTCGGTGGCGGTGGCGATCAGGGTGTTCATGTCAGTGATGCGCACCACGGCACCGTTGATGGTCTCGATACTGGTACCGGCATCCCGCGCCAGACCGACGCTCTCCTGCATCTGGTGACGACTCAACTGCATGGCATTGCCCGCCTCGGCGGCGCGGCTCTGCAACAGCTCGATCATCTTGCTGATCTCGGCGGTGGAGTCCTGGGTACGCTGGGCCAAGGATCGCACTTCATCGGCAACGACCGCAAAGCCACGGCCCTGTTCACCGGCACGGGCGGCTTCGATGGCGGCGTTGAGGGCCAGCAGGTTGGTCTGACCGGCGATATCGCGGATCACATCCAGCACCACGCTGATGTTGGCGCTGTCGGCTTCCAGTTGCTGCACCACAGTACCCGCCTGTTCAATCTTGACCGACACATCTTCGATGCTGGCGATGGAGCTGCGTACCACTTCGCTGCCGGCCGCGGAGGTACGGGAGGCATCCTTGGCGACGCTCATGGCATCCGTGGTGTTGCGGGCCACTTCGTTGACGGTGGACTGCATCTCGTTCATGGCAGTCGCCACCTGGGAGACTTCGTTTTGCTGGATGGCCATGCCGCTGGCAGACTGGCTGGAGATGGCGCTCACCTCCTCCACCGCACTGCTGAGCTGGCTCACGGAACCGGCGATCTCGCTCACCAGATCGGAGAGAGAACCCTGCATCCGGTTGATGGCGGAGCCCAGCTGACCCAGTTCATCGCGGTTGAAGCGGCTGTCACGGATCCACTGCTGCAGTTCACCCTGCCCCAGCTCGCCATTGGCAATACGCTGGGCCTGACGGGCCAGCATGATCAGCGGGTCGCGAATTTGGCGGGTCAGTACCACGGAGAGCACCACCACAAGGATCAGGCCGAGCACCAGTGCGATGGTGACGCTCAGGTTGGCGGATTGGTAAGAGGCGACAATGTCACTGCGGGATTCAGACGCATAACCATGGTTAATCTGGATAAGGTCGGCCACCGACTTGTTAAGTGCCGTATAGAGGGAAATACCTTCCACCAGAAAGATGCGCTGGGCTTCTGCGAGTTGATCGCTGTCTTGCAGCTGCTTGACGCGCTGATGCAACGCCAGATAACGATCCCAGTCAGATTTAACGGTATCGAACGTGCGACGCTCCGCCACATCCTCAGCCCAGATGGTCTTGTCGTGCGCGACCAACTGCTGCACAATCTGGTTGACCTTTTGATTGGCGATATCACGGTATTCATTTCTCTTCACCGGATCCGCCGCCACCACGAAGTAGCCCAGTTCATAACGGCGCAAGTCGCTGATGGTGTCGCCTATTGCACTGGTGCGATTTACTGCGGGGAGGATGCTGTCGGTAAATCGAATGGCAACATCATTCATATTGCCAAACTGGACAATAGCGAAGCCGCCGATAAAGGCGACCATCAAACCGAGCACGGCGAAGCCGGCAGTGAGTTTTTTGCCTATGGTCATGGAACTGGTATTCATGGCGTATCCTGGTGGTCGTTAAATTCGTTGCACTCGTCCGGTTCACGCCCTCCTGGCATGAACTATCTGGCCACCTGTTCAGTGGCGCACCATCCAACCTTGATGAATATCTCTGAATTCCATGAGCGGCAGCGAGAGCCGTGAGGGGGCGCTAGAGTAACCGGATTGTGATGGTTCGAAAAGAGTCTGTCCGGTTACTTTTTGTAAGATAAAAACGAGGGATTTATCGTGCCCGATTAAATATACCGCTCAGATGAATAAATCGAGAAAATGCATAACGTTTGCATAAGGCAAGCCGCGCGAGTCAAGCCGTTGCAGGCCGCCACTCTCATCCGGGACCAATGAAAAACGCCAGCAATGGCTGCTGGCGTCTCGTTTATTCAGCAAGGCGGTTGCAAAACAACCGCCATCTTATCCGCGCAGGCCGCCCAGAAATTCAGCCCGGGTATCGGGCTGAGTCTTGAACACACCGCCGAGGGAGGTGGTGGTGGTATAGGAGGTGGAATCCATCACCCCGCGCGCCTTGACGCAGTAGTGGGTCGCCTTGATGCTGATGGCTACGTCCTTGGTACCGAGCAGCGTCTGCAGCGCCAACAAGATCTGCTGGGTCAGCCGCTCCTGCACCTGGGGACGACGGGCGAAGAACTGCACGATGCGGTTGATCTTCGACAGGCCAATCACCTTGCCGCGAGGGATATAGGCCACATGGGCCAGCCCGTCGATGGTGACGAAGTGGTGTTCGCAGGTACTGGTGAGGCTGATGTCCCGCACCATGATCATCTCGTCCACCTGCATCTTGTTCTCGATCACCGTCACCTTGGGGAAGGTGGAATAGTCGAGGCCGGAGAAGATCTCGTTGACGTACATCTTGGCGATGCGGTGCGGCGTCTCTGCCAGACTGTCATCGGTCAGATCCAGCCCCAGCGTCTCCATGATGGAGCGCATATGGCCTTCGATCTTCTCCCGCTTCTGCTGGCTGTTCAGCTCGTTGGTGACCAAGGGGGTTTCCAGTCCCTGGGCTTCGAGGGCAGCCCTGACCAGCAAGGCTTCCGGACTTAAGGTTGTCATTATCTTCTCTCCCACGCTCAGGGACTGTGAGGGCAGCTCAAGGAGCAACCCCTTATGTTATGGCGGCGTACAGGGCCGACGGTATCGCTGTAATGGTCGCCACACGAGATGTAACGGCCATCTGTTATGGCGGCATAGTAAACGGCCATTGCCGCCAAGATTCAAGTCAACTTGTGCGTCACCTCATACTTTATGGCCATCACCCCCCGTTTCAGCGCCGATTACCCCGAGATTCCCTTGAGATAACCTGCCCATCCCCGGGGATTTTTGTGATAATCCCGCCTTCAATCATAGAAAGAGGTCATGACGATGGGATTTGATACCAGCGGACTACTCCCCTTAAGCGATGCCCTGCAAGGGATGCTGGAACAACTCGCCTGCTGCTGCGACAGCGAACAGCTGCCCCTGCCAGAGGCTCTTGGCCGGGTACTTGCCTGCGATATCGCCTCCCCCCTCGCCGTGCCCCCCTTCGACAACTCCGCCATGGACGGTTATGCCGTACGCCTTGCAGATCTCGCCACCGGCACCCCGCTCATCATGGCGGGCAAGGCGTTTGCCGGTCAGCCCTATCAGAGCGAGTGGCCCGCCGGCCACTGCGTGCGGATCATGACAGGCGCTCCGGTCCCCCCAGGCACCGATGCGGTGGTGATGCAGGAAGAAACGCAGGCCGACGGCGATCGGATCACTTTTCTGGCACAACCCGAACCGGGCCAAAATATTCGCCGCGCCGGCAGCGATATCGGCAAGGGCGCCTGCGTGCTGCCAGCCGGTACTCGCCTCACCCCGCGCGAAATGCCACTGCTGGCCTCCCTCGGCGTGGCTACCGTCACGGTGCGTCGCCCGCTGAAAGTGGCCATCTTCAGCACCGGCGATGAGCTCAAACCGGTTGGTACCCCGCTCGCCCACGGCGATATCTATGACTCCAACCGCTATGGCGTACGGGCCATGCTGGCGCGCATGGGCTGCGACTGCCTCGACCTTGGCATCATCCCCGACGATCCCGCCCAGCTACGCGCCGCCTTTATCCGCGCCGACGAAGAGGCCGATGTACTCATCACCACCGGCGGCGTCTCGGTGGGGGAAGCGGACTTCACCAAACAACTGCTGGACGAGCTCGGCGAGATTGGCTTCTGGAAGCTGGCCATCAAGCCGGGCAAGCCGTTTGCTTTTGGCCGTCTGCCCCGCGCCTGGTTCTTCGGCCTGCCGGGCAACCCCGTCTCCGCCATGGTCACCTTCGATCAGCTAGTGCAACCGGCGCTGGCCAAGCTGGCGGGCCAGCACTTCGAGCGCCCGCTCCAGCTGCAAGCCATTGCGGCCGAGCCACTCAAAAAGAGCCCGGGCCGACTCGACTTCCAGCGCGGCATCCTGAGTCAGGGGCCAAACGGCCTCGAGGTGCGCAGCACCGGCTCGCAGGACTCCGCCGTGTTCAGCTCCCTGTCGCGAGCCAACTGCTACATCGTTCTTGAGCGCGAGCGGGGCCGCGTCGCAGCGGGCGAGACGGTGACCGTGGAGCCACTCGGGGGATTGCTGCTGTGAGCGAGATCCTGAGCGACGCCGAACTGCTGCGCTACAACCGCCAGATCATCCTCAAATCCTTCGACTTCGAGGGACAGGAGGCGCTCAAGCAGGCCCGTGTGCTGGTGATCGGCGCCGGTGGCCTTGGTTGCGCCGCCAGCCAGTATCTGGCGGTGGCCGGGGTTGGTCAGCTCACCCTGGTCGATTTCGACAAGGTGGAGCTCTCCAATCTGCAGCGTCAGGTGCTGCACAACGATGAGCGCATCGGTCACTACAAGGTGGACTCAGCAGCGCAATCGCTGCGCGCCCTCAACCCCTGGCTCAACGTGGAGACCCACGCTGCCGTTGCCGACGAGGCGCTGCTCGATAGCCTGCTGCCACGGCATCAGCTGGTACTCGACTGCACCGACAATCTGGCCATTCGCAACCTGCTGAATCAAAAGGCACGCCAGCATGGCGTGCCACTGGTCAGCGGCGCCGCCATCCGGCTGGAGGGGCAGCTGTGCAGCTTCACCTGGCAGGCAGATGAGCCCTGCTACGCCTGCCTCAGCGCCCTGTTCGGCGAGCAGGCACTCACCTGCGTCGAGGCGGGCGTGCTCGCCCCCGTGGTGGGTCTGGTGGGCAGCCTGCAAGCGCTGGAAGCTATCAAGCTATTGGCAGGCATGGGCAAAAGCTACAGCGGCCGCCTGCTGATGATCGACGGCCTGAGCGGCACCTTTCGCGAGATGAAGCTGCCCAAGCGCCCCTACTGCCCGGTCTGCTCCCACGGGTGAATCATGCCACCAATCTTCGCACCAACAAAAAAGCCGACCCACAGGGTCGGCTTTTTGCAAACATGTATGCGGCGGAAATTAACCCGCGCAGTAAACACGTGCCTCGCGCGGGGTGTAGATACCGAAGGTCACCGCGGCCAGCAAACCATTGACGAAGGTGTGCTGGGCTTCAACCCGTACCACTTTGTCAGCACCATTGCACACGGCAGCAGCATCAATGTCCTTGCTCTGACCCAGACCAGAGATGAAGAAGTGATGAGTCACCTCTTTGGTCGGTGCAACCGCAGTACCCGGATGAACCGTGAAACCTTGCTGGGCACAACCAGCCATCATTAATGCAGTGATTGCAGTCAATACCATTTTTTTCATTTTACTGTCCCTGACAACATTATTATTTTTTGGTCTAACCGGATGAAAAGAGGTGTATTTTTTACAGCCAATACGGTGTAAACCTCTTCCTCTTACACAACCCAAGTTAATGAAATTAATCAACCACTACAACATTACAATTGTTTCAAAATGCGACAAGCCCAGATCATGGCAGAGCTCAGTTTTAATGGGTGGCCAAAATCCGGTGAAGCAAATGATTAAATCCGGAAGGATCTTCCGCTGGCCAGGCGTGGTGGCCATTGGGGGTGTGGATGGTGGCGTTGGGCAGGGCGGCAAACTGCTCTACCCGTTTGGCCAGCGGCAGGTAGTCGTGACTGGTGGAGATGATGGCCACCGGCTGCCAGATGGCGCCGAGCCGGGCGCGTACCGACCAGCCGGGGAGTGCCTCCAGCAGCGCCTTGTAGATTTTCTTTTTATTGCGCACGAAACGCAGCCGGAAGGTGTGGCGCACCTGTGCCAGATCCGGGCCCGGGAAGAGCTCGCGTCCCAGCCACCAGGCGAGGGGACGCATGCCAAACCAGCGCAGCCATTTGAGGCGCTGGGCGTAACGCTCCTGCTCTTTGGGGGTCTCCAGCAGAAACTCGCTAAAACCGTTGACCAACACCAGCCCTTGCACCTTGTGGGGCAGTTGCAGCGCCAGCTCCAGCGCCACCATGGCCCCGAGCGACAATCCCACGACCCAAGCGGGCTCCGGCTGCTCGTCGAGCCAGTTCACCACATCGGCTGCCAGGGTCGCCACATCGAACGGCCCCTCCTGCATGCTCAGGCCATGACCGCGCAAGTCCAGCGCCACCACCCGGTAGTGCTCGGAAAACCGTTCGATCTGCGCCTGCCAGTCAAGGCTGGAGGAGCCCAGCCCATGCAGCAGCAACAGCAAAGGGCCCTCCCCCGCACTGCGCAGGGCAAGACCGTTGAATTTCATCACCTGATTACGGCGCATCAGTGTATTGCCTCTCGACTCATCACCTGAACCATCTCTTGTTGTTATGTTGCCCGTGGCTATCCTGCCACGGCACGGCGCCCAATCAGCCTTCGCTGACCAGACTCACCGCCTTGATATAAGCGTAGATCTGCTGCTCCGGCGCCAGCGCCAGCCGTCTGGCGGAGCGGCTGGTGATCCGGGCCAGCAGTATCTGCTCACCCAGCACCAACTGCAACAGGGTCTGGCCGGGGCGCACCTCGCGCACCGCCAGCAGACGGGTGACGAGACAGTTGGAGAGACTGGAGTGCTCGATGGGGGCTGTGGCAATCACCACATCCCGCCCCGCCACCTTGATTTGCAAGGGGCCGCTCTCATCCGGCACCTGGGTCATGGTGACCCACAGTTGCTGCTCACCAAGCTGCAGGGTCGCCATCTGCTCCTCTTCATCGTAGTGAGAGAGGGTCGCATCCAGCATCACCCCGGCATCGTCACGGCTGGCGAGCGAGAGATCGGTGCGGGCGAAAATCTCGCTCGGCCTGCCTTGCGCCTCGACCCTGCCCCCTTCCAGCAGCACCAGCTGATCGCAGAGCAGGCTCACCTCCTCCATGGCGTGGCTGACGAAGATCATCGGGATGCCGCTCTCCTGCTGCAAGCCCTTTAGCACATGGGCCTGATGGATGCGGCTGCGTCGATCGAGCGCCGAGAAAGGCTCATCGAGCAGCAGCAGATCCGGCTCGGCCAGCAGCGCCCGCCCCAGCGCAACCCGCTGGCGTTGACCGCCAGAGAGGGCATGGGCAGGCTGCCCCAGCAGATCGGCAAAGCCGAGCCGCGCCGCCAGCGCTTCGGGTTGCCAACGCCCCCGTCCCTTGCGGGCCGCCAGTTGCAGATTGCCGAGCGCCGTCAGATGGGGAAAGAGGCGCGAGTCCTGAAACACCAGTCCGATCCGGCGCGCTTCGGGCAACAGTTGAGCATACTCCCGATCGCGCCACAGCAAGCGATCCCCGTTTTGGCGATCGAGCCCGGCGATGATGCGCAGCAGGGTGCTCTTGCCGCAGCCGGAGGGGCCGAACAGGCCGAGGATCCCCCCCAGTTCGAGGGTCAGTGCGCAGTCGAGGATAAAGGGGCCAAACTCGCGCCTGGCATTTAGGTTCAGGGCAAGGCGGTGCGGCATGTTCACAGGCGGCATAGTGGCTGGCTGATTCATCCAAACACTCTCCTCTGTCTGCGCTGCAGCACCCCGTAGACCAGCACCAGCATCACCAGCGAGAAGGCCATCAAACCGCCCGCCAGAATATGGGCGTTCTGATAGTCCATCGCCTCCACATGATCAAACAGGGCTATCGAAAGCACCTGGGTCTCGCCGGGGATATTGCCGCCAATCATCAGCACCACGCCAAACTCCCCCAATGTATGGGCAAAGCCCAGCGCCGCCGCCATCACAAAGCTCGGCAGGGTCATCGGCAAGATGATGTGGAAGAAGCGCTCCAGCGGGCCGAGCCCCAAGGTAGCGGCAGCTTCCAGCTCCTTGTTACCCATGTTGACGAAGGCGGAGGTGAGCGGCTGCACCACAAACGGCAGCGAATAGAGAATGGAGGCAAACAGCAGGCCGAGAAAGCTGAAGGCAAGCGGGGCGCCAAAGGTGTCGCGCCACCAGGCGCCGAAACCATATTCGGGGGAAAAGGCGAGTAGCAGATAAAAACCCAGTACCGTGGGAGGCAGCACCAACGGCAGTGCCACCAGCGCCTCCACCAGCGGCCGCAGCCGGTTCTGACTGCGCGACAGCCACCAGGCCAGCGGCGGTGCCAGCAACAGTAAAATCGCTGTGGTGCAGGCCGCAAGCTTCAGGGTGAGCCAGACCGCCAGCAGATCCCCTTCACTCATTGCCGACCTCCCGGTTGATAAATGCCCCCAACGGCATGGTATCCATCCTTATTACAAAGAGTGGCCGACCCGAAGGCCGACCACTCAGGGTATCGCATCAGGCCCATCCCCTTATTGGGGCAAGGCATAACCCGCCGCCTTGATCTGCGCCTGACCCGGCCCCTTGAGCCAGGCCACCAGCGCCTCGACCGCGGCGCCTTTCTTCAATACCAGCCCCTGCTGCTCGATGGGAGGATAGAAGCTCGCAGGCACTGCCCAGGCTTCACCAGTCTTGCCCGCCTCAACCAGATTGGCCCAGGCGACAAAGCCCAGCTCAGCATTGCCGGTGTCGACAAATTGCCAGGTCTGGCCGATGTTGGCACCGGTCAGCAGCCGGTACTGCTTGGGATCGATCTTGAGATGGGTGAGGGTCGCCATGGCGGCAGCACCATAGGGGGCGGTACGGGCATTGGCGATGGCGAGGTTGCCTTTCCAGCTGCGCAGGGTCGCTTCATCAGGGGCCGGTCCCCCCTTCTTCCACAACCCAAGCTGACCGATGGCGTAGGTGAAGCGCTCGCTCCCCTTGCCCTCTTTTTCCAGCTTCTCGGGGGTCGCCACATCGGCGGAGAGGAAGAGATCGAACGGTGCGCCGTGACTGATCTGGGTGTAGAGCACTCCGGTGGCGGCAGACGAGATGGCCAGAGTGTGGCCGGTCTTGGCGGTAAACTCCTTGCCGATACGCTCTATGGTGCCCTTGAAATTGGCAGCCACAGCCACCTTCACTTCATCGGCCTGCACGGCACCGGTATGCAAGGTGGCGGCGCAGACGCCGGCGATGACAACAGATAACAGCGGTTTCATTCCCTTTCTCCTGATGGGGCCCGCACATCCGCGCCCCTTGGCGGGGCCGTGGTTCCCGTTGAACCTGCGCCCCTCGTGATGAACAGGTCAGGCTTGCCAGCGGGCAGCGGCGGCGTTGTCGCTCTCCTTGGCCTCGACCCAGCGTTGCACACCCTCGGCGGTCAGCTCTTTTTTCCAGAACGGCGCCCGGGTTTTCAAGAAATCCATGATGAAGTGACAGGCGTCAAAGGCGGCGTCGCGGTGGGCACTGCTCACCGCCACCAGCACGATCTGATCGCCAAGCCACAACTCGCCGATACGATGAACGAGGGTACACTCCTGCAGCGGCCAGCGGCGACGGGCCTCCTGCACGATATCGGCCAGCGCCTTCTCGGTCATACCGGGGTAGTGCTCGAGGGCCAGCCCCTTCACCTCTTCCCCCTGATTGAAGTCGCGCACCTTGCCAACGAAAGTGACGATGGCGCCACTATCGGGGCGGGTGGCGAGGCGGGCATATTCGTCCGCCAGCGAGAAATCCTCCCGCTGCACCAGAATGCGATCTGTGATGACTGCGTCGCTCATGGCTCAGCCTCCGGTCGTTACTGTAGGGAGAGGGAAGAAGGCCACTTCGTCGCCACCGCACAGCTCAGTGGTGCGATCCAGGGTCATTATCTCGCTCATCCTTAACCTCCGGTCACCGGCGGGAAAAAGGCCACCTCATCGCCATCGTTGATGGGGGTATCGAGAGGCACCAGGGTCTGGTTGACCGCGACCAAGAGCTTGCCAGCTTCCAGCGCCAGCGCCCACTTGTCACCGCGCTCACAGAGCGCCGCACGCAGTTGTTCGGCGGTGGCATAGTCGCACGGCAGGCTCAGCTCATCGCAGGCCACCAGCTCTCTTACTTGCGCAAAAAACAGTACCTTGATCATGCTTGCTCCCCGCTATTTGACCCCAGCTGAAAATGGCCGGACTTGCCGCCCTTTTTCTCAACCAGCCGCACCTGTTCGATCACCATGTCCTTTTGCACCGCCTTACACATGTCGTAGATGGTCAGCGCCGCTACCGACGCGGCGGTCAGCGCCTCCATCTCGACACCAGTCTTGCCGGAGAGCTTGCAGAGGGTGCGGATATGCACCTTGTGCTGCTCGGGCAGCGGCACTATCTCCACCTCGACTTTGGTCAAGGCCAGCGGATGGCAGAGGGGGATAAGATCGGAGGTCTTCTTGGCGGCCATGATGCCTGCGATGCGGGCGGTGGCGAACACGTCCCCCTTGTGGTGCTGGCCGCTCAGGATCAGCGCCAGCGTCTCGGGGGCCATGGCAACAAACGCCTCGGCGCGAGCTTCGCGCTCGGTCACCTGCTTGTCGGTCACATCCACCATATGGGCTTCGCCGCTCTGGTTCAGATGCGTCAGGTTGGGCTGGGTCTGCTTGGGATCGGTCTGGTTCATCGCTTGCTCTCAGAGGTGGGAGACAAAGTTGCACGGCTTGGTGCGGGCATCGAGCTGATCGCGGATCAGTTGCTCCCAGCCCAGCTGGCAGGCGCCGGTGGAGCCTGGCAGGCAGCAGATCAGGGTGCGATTGGCGAGTCCCGCCAGCGCACGGCTCTGCATGGCGGAGCCTTTAATCTCGGCAAAGGAGAGCTGACGGAACATCTCGCCAAAACCCTGTACGGTGCGCTCGAACAGCACACCGACCGCTTCCGGTACCCGATTTTGTTCGTTGAAGCCGGTACCACCGTTGATCAGCACCACCTGCACCCCGTCATCGACGATCCACTCGCTCACCCGCGCGCGGATGCGAAACAGGTTGTCCGGGCAGATCGCCCGATCGGCCAGTTGATGGCCCGCGTCGGTGAGGGCCGAGACCAGATAGTCACCCGAACTGTCATCGGCGGCGGTGCGGCTATCGGAGACCGTCAGCACGGCGATCTGGAGGGGAATAAATGCGTTGTGTTTCTGTCCCATCGGGCAGCTCCTTGTGGCTATGGGCCGTCAACGAGGCAGGAAGAGAAGGGGTATGAGAGGCCACCTGTCAGGGCGCAAAAAACTGACGCAGACAGGGGTGACCAACTTGCTCAAGCGTGTGACGGCGGGCTGATTCTATCAAAGGTTTCACGAGATATGGGATTTAAAAGACACACAAATCTGATGCTTGTCCCATATATGAACAAAACGCAGGCCGGGGAACCCGGCCTGTCGTCGCAGGATCAGAACCCTTTCACCCCAGTCATGTCGGGCAACTGGTGAGCTATCCCCTTGTGACAGTCGATGCAGGTATTTTCACCACTGGCCAGATTGGTAGAGTGCATCTTGGCGGCACGCTGCCCCTGCAGGGAGAAGTCCATGTACTCGAAGTTGTGGCAGTTGCGGCACTCGCGCGAATCAGTCTCTTTCATCCGCTGCCACTCCCGCTCCGCCATCTCGCGTCGGTGCGACTCGAACTTCTCGCGGGTATCCACCTTGCCGGTGATCATACCCCACAGCTCCTTGGAAGCCTGAACCTTGCGGATGATCTTGTAGGTCCACTCGTGGGGCACGTGGCAATCTGGGCAGCTGGCCCGCACGCCGGAGCGGTTGGCGTAGTGGATGGTGTCGCGGTACTCCTCGAACACGTTGTCCTTCATCTCGTGACAGCTGGTGCAGAAGGCCTCGGTGTTGGATGCTTCCATGGCGGTGTTGAAGCCACCCCAGAAAATCACGCCACCGAAGAAGCCCATCAGCAGGATGACCCAGAGAGCCGCCTTCGATGGTGACTTGAAGGTGGTCCACAGACGCTGGATAAAGCCGGGTAATTTCATCTATGGATTCCTCAGTTCAGCGCTTCAACCGGTTTAAAGGTATTTTCCACCAGCGGCTTGGCATCCGCTTGCGGCACATGGCACTGCAGGCAGAAGTAACGACGCGGCGACACTTCACCCAGGGTCAGGCCGTCGCGGGTCTCGAAGTGAGTCGGGCTGATCTTGGGGGCCTTCATGGCACTGGCATTCTTGAAGCTGTGGCAAGCCAGGCACTTGTTGACCTTGGTATCCACCTCGTAGTTGCGAATGTCGTGGGGGATCAGCGGCGGCTGATGCATGTACTGGCGATCGTACGGCGCGCCATCCTTGCGAAAGTTTTTCAGCGGCGCGGCCGTATCATCGGTCACCAGATCGGTGGCGCCACGCTCGGACTTGAGGCCACCGGTACTGTTGGTGATCTCGGGGGCGGCGGCCATCAAGGATCCCGCCATCAGGCAGGCCAGCATTGCTCCAATCAGCTTTTTCATTATTTGTTCTCCGACGTTTTTTCTGCCTTGACGGCAAAACCTACAGTGATTTCAAAAACTTGTTCCGCGCAGACATCGATGCAGCGGCCACAGTTGGTACACTCCTGAGCCGCAATCAAGGGCCCGTGACCGCGCTTGGCACCGTGAACGGGGCCGCGCAGGATGGGACGCTCCGGGCAGACCGCATAACAATCCATGCAGTTGTTGCACCGCTCGCGCCCCTTGGCAGAAATCTTGATAAATCCGACCCAGTTGACCAGGGCATAGAAGGCCCCCACCGGACAGAGATGACCGCACCAGCCCCGCTCCACCACGAAGAGATCGAACAGGAATAGCGCCGCCAGCAGGGCCCAGCCCGCCCCCATGCCAAACAGCAGACCGCGCATGGCAAGTGACACCGGATTGACCAGCTCCCACGCCATCACCCCGACCACCGCAGGCACCACCAGCACCATGGCCAGCAGCCAGTAGCGGGTCGCACGGCTGAACTGGCCGTTGCCCTTGAGGCCAAGTCGCCCCCTGAGCCAGGCCGCCGCATCCGTGATGAGGTTGACCGGACAGACCCAGGAGCAGAACACACGTCCCCCGACCAGCCAGTAACCGGCCAGCACAATGGCAGCACCCAGCCAAAGGGTGGTGATGGGCCAGTGGCCCGCCGCCAGCGACTGCAGCAGGGTCAGCGGATCAGTCAGCGGCACCGTATCCAGCAACAGCGAACTGGAGAGGTTGCCCTTGAGGATCCAGATCCCCGCCAGCGGCCCCAGCAGAAACAGCGCGAGCACGCTGAACTGACTCAGCCGACGCAGCAGCAGGAAGCGGTGGGAACGCCACCAACCCAGCTTGATGCGAGCATCTTCCCCCGGATAACGACTCATAACCCCTCCGGTTTGCGGGTGGGCAGGGTGAGCCTGTCGCCGATGAGCGACTTGTTACCCGCCTTGGCCTTCTCTTCCCAGCCGAGCCGGTAGTGATGGCCCAGCTCACCTTTGGCGAGCTGGCGAGGCAGCACCTTGATGGCCGCCTCTTCCAGCACGCAGGCGTGCTCGCACTTGCCACAGCCGGTACAGATATCGCTGTGTACCGTGGGCAGGAACATGGCGTGCTTGCCGGTGCGCTGGTTATGTTGCAGCTCAAGAGTGATCGCCTTGTCAATCAGCGGACAGACCCGATAACAGACATCGCAGCGCAGCCCCAGATAGTTGAGGCAGGTCTCGTGATCGATGAGCACTGCCACCCCCATCCGGGCCTGATCGATGTCGGTCATCTGCTGATCCAGCGCCCCGCTCGGGCAGGCCGCCACGCAGGGGATGTCATCACACATCTCGCACGGCACGGCACGTGCCTTGAAATAGGGAGTGCCGGTGGTCACAGGGTCAAACAGCCGGGCGAGCTTGAGGGTGTCGTAGGGGCAGGCCTCGACGCAGAGCCCGCAGCGCACGCAGGCGCCGAGAAACTCTGCTTCATCGAGGGCGGCAGGGGGGCGCAGCGCCTGGGCAGGCACAGCTTGTGCCTGCTGGCGGGCCACGCCACCGAGCCCCACGCCAAGCAGGCCCACACCGCAGGCCCCCTTGGCCATGTCGGCCAGAAACTGGCGACGACTACGACTCATCTCCCGTTCCCCCGCCTTAAGCCTTCATCACCTTGACGGCGCACTTCTTGTAATCGGTCTCTTTCGAGAGCGGATCGGTGGCGTCCAGGGTCAGCTTGTTGACCAACTGGCTCGCATCAAAGAAGGGCATGAAGACCAGTCCTTTCGGCGGACGGTTGCGACCACGGGTCTCGACACGGGTCTTAACCTCGCCACGGCGGGAGGAGACGATCACCTCTTCACCACGGCGCACGCCGCGAGCCTTGGCATCATCCGGGTGCATGAAGAGCACCGCATCCGGGAAGGCGCGATAGAGCTCGGGCACCCGGCGAGTCATGGTGCCGGTGTGCCAGTGCTCCAGCACGCGACCGGTGGAGAGCCACAGATCGTACTCCTGATCCGGCGACTCGGCGGCGGGCTCGAACGGCAGGGCGAAGATAACCGCCTTGCCATCGGGCTTGCCATAGAAGCGCACACCCTCGCCCGCTTTGACATAGGGGTCGAACCCTTCGCGATAGCGCCACAGGGTCTCTTTACCATCCACTACCGGCCAGCGCAGACCACGGGACTCATGGTATTGATCGAAGGGAGCCAAATCGTGCGCATGACCACGCCCAAAGGTGGCGTACTCCTCGAACAAGCCCTTCTGGACGTAGAACCCGAAGTGCTCGGCCTCGTCGTTCAGCAGCCCCTTGCTCTGCTCTTTCGGGAACTGGTTGACCTGACCGTTAGCATAGAGCACGTCGAACAGGGTTTTACCCTTTACTTCCGGCATCTTGGCAATCAGCTCAGCTGGCCACACTTCCTCGACCTTGAATCGCTTGGAGAACTCCATCAGCTGCCACAAGTCGGACTTGGCCCCTTCCGGCGCTTTCACCTGCTGGTGCCAGAACTGGGTGCGGCGCTCGGCGTTGCCGTAGGCCCCCTCTTTCTCCACCCACATGGCGGTGGGCAGGATGAGGTCAGCGGCCTGGGCAGTGACGGTCGGGTACGGATCGGAGACCACGATGAAGTTGCGTGGATCGCGATAGCCAGGCAGGCGATCGGTATTCATGTTGGGGCCAGCCTGCATGTTGTTGTTGCACATCACCCAGTAGGCGTTGAGCTTGCCATCCTTGAGCATGCGATCCTGCAGCACGGCGTGGAAACCCACCTTGTCGGGAATGGTCCCCTCCGGCAGTTTCCAGATCTGCTCGGCAATGGCGCGGTGCTTGGGCTCGGTTACCACCATGTCGGCAGGCAGACGGTGGGCAAAGGTACCCACTTCACGCGCGGTGCCGCAGGCAGAGGGCTGGCCGGTCAGTGAGAAAGGACCATTACCCGGCTCGGAGATCTTGCCGGTCAGCAGGTGGATGTTGTAGCAGAGGTTGTTGGCCCAGACGCCACGGGTATGCTGGTTGAAGCCCATAGTCCAGTAGGAGACCACCTTCTTGCTCGGGTCGGCATAGAGCTTGGCCAGCTTTTCCAGCTTCTCTTTGGAGACGCCGGAGAGCTTGGAGACAGACTCCACATCGTAATCCGCCACGAACTTGGCAAACTCCTCGAAGGTCATCGGAGTGGCATCGCCGCTGTCCGGGTTCTTCGCTTTCTGCTGCAGCGGATCGGTCGGGCGCAGGCCGTAACCGATGTCGGTGACCCCCTTCTTGAACACGGTGTGTTTGTTGACGAAGTCCCAGTTCACCTTGTCGTTCTGGATGATGTAGTTGGCGACATAGTTGAGGATCGCCAGATCGGTCTGCGGGGTGAACACCATGCCGTTGTCCGCCAGCTCGAAGCTGCGGTGCTCGAAGGTCGAGAGCACGTGCACCTGCACATCCGGGTTGGAGAGACGACGATCAGACATCCGCGACCAGAGGATGGGGTGCATCTCGGCCATGTTGGAGCCCCATAACACAAACGCATCGGCCTGCTCGATATCGTCGTAGCAGCCCATCGGTTCGTCCATGCCGAAGGTACGCATGAAGCCGACGACCGCAGAGGCCATGCAGTGACGGGCATTGGGGTCAATGTTGTTGGAGCGGAAACCGGCCTTCATCAGCTTGGCGGCAGCGTAGCCTTCCCAGACGGTCCACTGGCCGGAGCCGAACATGCCGACGGCGGTCGGCCCCTTCTCTTTCAGGGTCGCCTTGAACTTCTCGGCCATGATGTCGAACGCCTGATCCCAGCTGATGGGGGCGAAGTCGCCATCCTTGTCGAACTGGCCGTTCTTCATCCGCAGCATGGGCTGGGTGAGGCGATCCTGGCCGTACATGATCTTGGAGAGGAAGTAGCCCTTGATGCAGTTGAGGCCACGGTTAACCGGCGCATCGGGGTCGCCCTGAGTCGCTACAACCCGACCATCCTGAGAACCCACCAGCACGGAGCAGCCGGTACCGCAGAAGCGGCAGGGAGCCTTATCCCAATGGATGGCCGTCTTGTCGGTACTGGTGATGAGATTGGCTGCCAGCGTGGGGGCACTGACACCGGCCACGGCAGCGGCAGCTGCCACCGCGTTGGCCTTCATAAAGTCGCGTCGACTCAGCTTCATGGCATATCCTCACATTGCTTATCGCGTAATAGTTGTCGAATCTGTCGAACGGGAGCCAGCCATCAGCGGCAGAGGGCACGCCCGGCATCCCATCACTCTTTTCAGTGACCGCCCAGTTCATCGAACTGGTGGTAAATCAGGGCGGCAGAGAGCACGCCCGGCATCGCCTGTATCGCATCAATGGCCGCCATGATCGGCCGCTGGCTCGGACCTTCCAGGGTCACGACCAGCTTGCCCTCGTCACTGACGGCGTGGATCTCGGCCCCTTCAAGGGCGCCAATCTGCTCGGCGAGCTGATGACGCAATGGGGGCTGGGTCAGCACCACCAGACTCGATACATGGAACTCCTGATCCATTGTGGCTTCTGTGTCACACAGCTTCTGACTCATTCTGACTCCTGCTTGAGGGTGGGCTGGCTCGCACCACCGGATGGGGCGGCTCGCCCGTCGACCTTGATGCTACCAACCGGACAATCCTGCACACAGGCGCCGCAGCCATTACAGCGATCCGGCTCCACCGTCGGGGTGGGCACACGCCCCAGCACCGGAATAAAACGAATGGCATTGGGCTCGCAGCTGTCCTGACAGCGCTGGCAGAACACCTGACCATTGGCCAGACAGTTGGCCTCGATATGGGCCTTATAGTGCCAGGGGGACTCGCTGGTTGGGCGAAACAGCGGCGCCTTGCAGACCGTGACGCACTCGGTGCAGAAGGTGCATTCGCCACGCTGGAAATCGACCACCGGAAAACCACCCTCGCCGCTCACCAGGATCTGCTCCGGACAGGCAGCCAGACAGTCCCCGCAGCGGGTGCAGTCGGCGACAAATGCCGACCAGTTGACTGACCAGGGCAACTGCACCGGCGGTTCGGCAGTTCTCAGCCGCCCCCGGAACAGGCCGCGGCGGGCAAGATCGATATCCGACATCTTGACTCCTGTTCTGGTGAAGAAGGGGACAGTGCGAGTCCATGATCGGCATTCTTGATACCAATTATAAGAGTGGGTCTATATTGCGGCCCTGACAAGGTAAGGGATATACCACCAGGGAGATAAACAGGGGGGATTCTTGCGCCAGATCAAAGCCTTGCAGCGCAATAAAAATGGAGGTATCGGTTAAAATACCTCCATGTGAGGATTGCTATTTTATTGTTGGGGATTTTTTGCAGTTATCCGCCGATCGAGGCGAGATGAGGAGTGATGCCGGCATTGCCTTCATGAAGCCGATGGGTGGCACTCTTGCCCGCAAGTGCCGCGCGAATGCGCTGTTGCAGCTCATCGGATTGCCCATCTGCGCCGAGCAGATCCCGCAGGTCGATGCCGTTGTCGCCAAACAGGCACAGATGCAGCTTCCCCAGCGAGGAGACCCGCAGCCGGTTGCAACCAGCACAGAAATCCTTGCTGTAGGGCATGATGAGCCCCACCCCACCCTGCGATTCCGGGTGCATAAAGACCTGCGCCGGACCGTCATCCGTGCCCCGCAACTGCTGCACCCAGCCGCTCTCCAGCAAGCGCTGTTTGATCTGCTCGCCACTGACATGGTGGTCACGAAACAGGGTATCCATCTCGCCGGTCTGCATCAGTTCGATAAAGCGCAACTCGATGGGCTTGTGCCTGATCCAGCCGAGAAAGGCATCAAGCTGGTAGTCGTTGAGCCCCTTGAGCAGCACCGCATTGATCTTCACCGATTTGAAACCGGCGGCCAGTGCTGCTTCGATCCCCTCCATCACTTCGGCCAGCTTGTTCTCACCGGTGATCTGGTGAAACTGGCGCGGGTCGAGACTGTCGACACTGACATTCAGCGCGTTGAGTCCGGCATCAAACCACTCCCGGGCCCGCTCCTTGAGGCGATAGCCGTTGGTGGTCATGGCGACCTTCTCGATACCCGGGGTGGAGGCAATCACTTTGACGATCTCGGTGAAATCACGGCGCAAGGAGGGCTCGCCCCCGGTGATGCGCACCTTGCGGGTGCCCATGGCGGCAAAACCGCTGACCACGTGGCGGATCTCGTCAAGCGAGAGAAAGGGTTGACGCCCCGCTTTGTGACCTTCCGGGGGGCGATAGCCGTCAGGCAAGCAATAGGTGCAACGGAAATTGCACACATCGGTCACTGACAGACGCAAATAGTAAAAACGACGGGAAAAACCATCTTCAAGTGGCAACATAAACACCTTTCCAAATACGGGAGGCCAGGGCATTTCTTTCCTGACCCTTACAGCTCGAACGTCGGCTGACGGCTGGTTTCCCCCTATCGCTAGGACTTAGGCAAAACCGCTCGGAGTTCATCTAGTTTTTCGATGCTAACACAAGTTGGAGTACACTCCCACGCATCTTGCGGGGTCCTTATCACTATTCAGAGGTGCGCATCAGTATGGGAAAACGGTTCAGGGTCCATTCGGTCAGCAGTGCCATTGGCCGCGCCATGGTGTTGATCCTCTTCATGGCCAGCCTGATCGCGCTGGTCGCCATGGTCACCCTCTTCTACTCGGTACCCGATGCCAAGGCGATCAACCTCTCCGGTTCGCTGCGGATGCAGGCCTACCGGATGGCCTACGAAATCGAGCGGGGCGACAGCGTGCTGGGGCGCCTCGCCCAGTTTGAAGAGACCCTGCACGCCGAAGAGCTGCAGGAGACCCAGCGCTGGATCACTCCTGCCTCCCTGCGTCGCACCTATGGCGAGGTGCTCGGCCAGTGGCAGGTGATGCGCCAGCACATCGAGGATCGCACTCCCAGACGTTACACCGATAACACCGAGCAGTTTGTGGCGGCCATCGACAATTTCGTTAATCAGATGCAGTACCACGTCGAATTCAAGGTGCGGATGCTGGCACTGGCGGAGGGGCTCGGCCTGCTGGCCATCATCACCATCGCCTGGTTCACGGTGCGCTTCACCCGCCAGCAGGTGGTCGCCCCCCTCAACCAGCTGGTCTACTGCGCCCGCCAGATCCAGCGGCAGGATTTCGATCTTAAGCTGCCCGCCCACGGCGAAAATGAGCTGGGGGAGCTGTCGCGCGCCTTTGTCACCATGGCAGACGAGCTGGGCAAGCTCTATCGGGAGCTGGAAAACAAGGTGGAAGAGAAAACCGCCAAGCTGCAACAAGCCAACGACACTCTCTCGTTTCTCTACTCAACCGCCCAGAAGCTGCACGCGGCTCCACTCAGTACCCGTACCCTCATCAAACTGCTGGACCGCGCTGCCGCCCACCAGCATATCGACCATATCCGGCTGACCCGCTTCGAACACAACGCCATGCCGGTCTACATCTCGGGGCGCACCGGCTGGCCCGGCGATCTCGATGCGGTGGCCAGCTTCTATCTGCAGATGGATGAGCAGGAGTTCGGCCGCCTCGACATCATCAGCCAACACCCCATCGATGAGCGGTTGATTAAAAACTTCACCATGCTGCTGGCTCAGGTGCTGCACAAAGACCAGACCCTGCTGCAGCAGCAGCGACTGCTGCTGATGGAGGAGCGGGCGGTGATCGCCCGCGAGCTGCACGACTCGCTGGCGCAGGCCCTCTCTTATCTCAAGATCCAGTCCACCCTGCTAAAGCGCTCTTACGCCAAGGGGCAGCATGACAAGGCGCAGGAGGCGATGCAGCAGATCGACGAGGGACTTAGCAATGCCTATACCCAGTTGCGCGAACTGCTAGGTACCTTCCGTCTCACCATTGGCGATGCCAATCTGGGGGAAGCGATCCGCGTCATGCTTGATCAGCTGCAACCCCAGACCCAGGCCGAGATCCGGTTCCATTACGGACTGGCCGACAACGATCTGGAGGCGGGCCAGCATATCCACATTTTGCAGCTGATCCGTGAGGCAGTGCTCAATGCCATCAAACACGCCAACGCGCAAGTGATTGATGTTAGCTGTGAGACCCTCGCCAGTGGTAACATCGAGGTTCAGATTTCAGATGACGGTGTCGGGATCGGACTCGCCAGCTCGGCGATCAACCATTACGGGTTGAGCATCATGAACGAGCGCGCCAGCAAACTGCACGGTCTGCTGACCATCAACGAGCAGCAACCACAAGGCACCTGCGTGCATCTGACCTTTCCCACCAGTCTAGCGAGAGACGCCTGATGGACGAGATGAAATACACAGTTCTGGTCGTAGATGACCATCCCCTCATGCGCAAAGGGATTGTGCAGTTACTTGCTCTGGAAGAGAACATGGAGGTGACCGGTGAAGCCTCCAACGGCACAGATGCCGTGGCATTGGCCAAAGAGTCCGAGCCGGACCTGATCCTGCTCGATCTCAACATGAAGGGGCTCTCCGGACTCGATACCCTCAAGGCACTGCGCGCCGAAGAGATCACCTCCCGGGTGGTGATCCTCACCGTCTCCGATGCCCGTCAGGATGTGGTTGCTTTGCTCAAGGCGGGTGCCGACGGCTACCTGCTCAAAGATACCGAGCCTGATCTGCTGCTGGCCCAGCTGGCCGACGTGATGACCGGCAAGCAGATCCTGAGCGAACCATTGCGCCCCTATCTCGAAAACATCTACGAGCTGGATCACCTGCAGCAGAAGCTGGAAAGCTTAACGCGTCGCGAAATGCAAATCCTGCGCGAAATTGCAAAAGGCCTCTCCAACAAACAGGTCGCCTCGGTACTCCATATCTCCGAGGGAACGGTCAAGGTTCACGTGAAGAGCCTGCTGAAGAAACTCGAGGCGCAAAGCCGCGTGGAAGCGGCTGTCATGTATCTGGAGCAGCGCAACTAAGCGCCCTCAACCGCCCGAAAAGCCACCCTCCGGTGGCTTTTTTCATTCTCTGGCACAGTCGCTGCATTGTCATATTCAGCAACTACTCAATGGAGGATGGAACATGAAACTACAACCTTTGGCACTGTTCCCCTTGCCTTCCCACATACTGCCGGGCGGCAAGCTTCCTCTACGTCTGTTCGAGCCACGCCACCTGCAGATGCTCAAGGAGTCATTCATCAACGATCAGGGCTTTGGCATCGTGATGGAAGAGTCGACCACCTCGGGACAATCCGGCCGCATTCTGCCGGTGGGCACCCGGGTCAAGGTGACCGACTTCTACACCCTCAATGATGGCCTGCTGGGTGTGACGGTGCTGGGACTGGAGCGCTTCTGTATCCACGAGATGGAAACAGACGAGATGGGCCTGCGCCGGGCCAAGGTGGAGATGCTGCCCAACTGGCCGAGCACCCACTCAGATTTCAACGACAAGCTGCTGGTCAATCGCCTGCGGGAAGTGTTCGAGCAGTATCCGGAGCTTGATGAGCTCTATCCGGACAAGCGCTTTGAAGATGCCGCCTGGCTCTGCCAACGCTGGCTCGAGATATTGCCGATGCCGATTTATGAAAAGCAGATGCTGATTGCCAAACAAAACAGCGAAGCAGCCCGCAAATTCCTGCATCGCCTGATTTCACAATGACAAAAAACAGCGTTGCAAAATGCAATTATTCCAACAATGAAAATGTGAAATTCGCATTTTGCGAGTGAGTAGGAACGCAGAACGCCATAACAAGAGAGAGCCGCTGCGCTAAACGGCCAAAATTGAACACAAAAGAGTCTAAAAAAGTTGGCACAGATTTTTCATATAGATTGATACAACCCGATTTATCCCGTGCTCTCTTCAGTATTTGCTGAAGAACTGGTCAACCCACAAAGTTGACCATTTTTTTTATCCGCGCGTCGGCAACCGCTGACCAAAGTGACGCTGCAAACACTCTCTCAGCCGTGACAAGGTGATGGGCTTGGCGAGAAAGTCATCCATCCCCTGCGCCAGACAGCAGGCCTTGTCCTCCGCCATCGCATTGGCCGTCAGGGCGACGATAGGCATGGTGCAGCCCAACTCACGCAAGCGCCGGGTGGCTTCCAGTCCATCCATCAGGGGCATCCGCATATCCATCAGGATCAGATCTGGGCGCTGTTCATCCACCTGCGCCAGCGCCTCCAGACCATTGGCTGCCAGCCGTACCTTGCCCACCAATTTTTGCAGCATCAGCGACACCACCAACTGGTTCACCGGGCTGTCCTCCACCACCAGCACATCCAGTGGCAGCAGTGCCGGCGCCCCCTCCTCCCGCTGCGGCTGGCTATGGCAGGGTAGCGCCATGCCGGACAGTTCGAACCAGAAACAGCTTCCCTTGCCCGGCTCGCTCTTCAGGTGGATCTCTCCCCCCATAAGCGTCACCAGACGCTTGCTGATGGCAAGACCGAGGCCGGTACCGGAAAAACGCCGGGTGGCCGAGTTGTCGACCTGGGAAAAGGGTTCAAACAGCACCGCCTGATCCGCATCGGCGATCCCGATCCCGGTGTCGGAGACCGAGATAAGCAGCTTCTCATCCTGCCAACCCAGGTGCAGTGTCACCTGCCCCTGCTCGGTAAATTTGAGGGCGTTGTCCAGCAGATTGCCCATCACCTGTGACAAACGCATCGGATCCCCCTGCAACTCCCGGGGCACAGACTCATCGACCCGATAAACCAGCGCAATCCCCTTGGCGGCGGCACGGGTTTGCAGCGGTTCGACCAGGGATTGGCAAAGCTGGACGGGCTGCAGGGTCTCGCAGTGAAACACCAGGGTTTGCGACTCGATTTTCGAAAAATCGAGCACGTCGTCGATGATGGTTTGCAGCAATCTGGCCGAGTGGGTGGCATGGCGCAGCAGGCTCTGTTGCTCCGGCGCCAGCTCGGCATGCTGCACCAGATCGAGCATCCCCAACACCGCATTCATGGGCGAACGGATCTCGTGGGTCATCATGGCCAGAAACTGGGACTTGGCACGGTTGGCCGCTTCCGCCTCATCCCGTGCCCGCGCCAGCTCCTCTTCCCGGCGGATCTGATTGCTGATATCCCGAGCGGTGCCGCGATAGCCGATGAACAGGCCAGCATGATCAAAACAGGGCTCGGCGCTCACCTCCATCCAGCAAGGACCCCCCTGCAGAGCGACCTGCATCCGCACTGCGCGAACTGGCTGGCGCTGTTCCAGCAGCCGCAGGTATTGCTGGGCCTCGCAGCTCTGCTTGTTGCAGACGTAGTCATAGAGGGTCGGCCGGGTCGCCAGCGGCGTCAGCTCATCCAGATAACCCGGTTCGGAGGCGTAACTGAGGCGATGTTCGGCATCGGTCTCCCAGAACCAGTCAGAGGCCATGGCGGCGAAACTGCGAAAACGGCGCTCGCTGGCCTGCAGCGCCTCGGTTTTCACCGCCACCTGCTCCTGCAAACGGGCCCGATAGGTGATGTTGACCAGCGCCTGGGCGATGAGCGGACGGCAACGCTCCATGGCGGCCTTGCTGGTGAGATCGAAGGTTCCCGCCTGATGGTGGCGGCAGATGAGGATGGCGGTAAAACCGGGGGCCTGCAGCCCGGTCAGCATCACGCTGGCCCAGCCCGGCTCGCTCGCCAGCGGCGCCAGCTCAGGCAGTTGGGAGGGATCGTAAATCACCAGGGTTTCACCCGAGATGGCGCGGGCAAATGCCGGGGTCATGCGCCAGCTGCGGGCTGATAGCATCGGCTCGGTACTGAGGTGGGTACTCCCCTGCTCCCCTTCCCAGGCCACTACATCCGCGTGCTCAAAGCCGATAAAGGGTTTGAGCACCTGGATAAGGCTCTCCAGCACCTGCTCCAGCGTCTTGGCATCGGCGAGGGTGGCAACCCCGCCCAGCAGGGTCTGGGACTCGTGACGATACTTGGCCTCGCGCTCGCGGCAACGCATAAGGTCGACCAGCGTGGTCTGCAATTTGTCGCCGAGGGCTTCCAGTTCACTGTTGCCAATCATCTTGTTGCCTGCTCTGTTATGTTCTGCCGACTCAACGGGTCAGGAAAATCACGCTCGATACCATCAGGTTGCCGTGGGCCAGCTCGCCATTGGGCAGCCGCCCCTGCTCGCCGAAGGTAAAGGGGGTGATAAAAGGGATCTTGCCGAGGCGAGCCTGGCTCTGCTCGACAAATTGGCATAACATATCACCTAGCGCCAAACGGCAACCAGCACAAAAGATGATGAGCGCGCCGATAGGCTGCAATTCCACATCGACCCCATACCCTGGCTCGATACGCATGGCATTGAGGCTGCGCTGCAACAACCCTTCCTGACTGCTGTACATCAACAGCAGACGCTCCCCTTGCACCACATCGGTAAAGAGCCGCAGCCCGCCCTGTTCGGTCACCGCTTCGGGGTGGGAAAGTTTGTAGTAAGGAATGCCATCCAGTGCTCCCACCTGACGAGCCAGCGGGGTGAGCGTGGTCTCGCGCAAAATCGCCCCCACCGGCCAGGGCTGCTCGCGCCCGCACCAGCGGGCATAGACCTCGGCGGCTGGCTGGTGATCGATGGTGAGTACCTCCCGCCCATTGCAGGCGGTGATCTCGCCGCTGAATTCGGCAGGCACATAGCCGGAGTGAAACTGAAAGGCCAGCTGGCAATCGGGATAGAGCACCGCCAGAGCGATGCCATCCCGCGTCACCGCCTTATCCCAGCAGAGCTGCCAGTCACCGCTAACACTGTTATCTGCCGCGGATCCACCGACCACCGGCACCGAGGCACCGAGTTCGGCCTCGATACCAGCCAGCAACCCCTCCTCCTTGCCGGGACTGGCATGAAACAGGATCAGCTGGGGCAACTCGCCCGGTCGGCCGCAATCACTCATGGCTCGGCGCAGCAATTGCCGCACATCCACCCCGTCACCGCAGGCACCAGCCACCCCGAAGGCCCCTTTCTCATCATACAAGGCCGCCACTGCCAGCCCATATCCGTCTCGGGCATGGTGTCCCATCTCGGTCATGACGCCACCGCAAGAGCTGCACCCAAGCAAACGGGTGGTCGGGAACTGGCGTTTGAGCGCGTCGCGCAGTATCGCCCCCTCATGGGCTTGGGTAAAATAGAGTAACAGCAGGGAGGGGGCCTGATCGGCATGGTGGCGCAGCTGCGCACAGATATCTTGGGCCGCCAGCGATGAATTCTGGGCGAGGGAGTGAACGGTCAGAAATTTCAACACCATCTCCTTGTTTTATCGAATGGCAGCCTCAAGCAAAAATCATACCTTTATCAAACAATTATCTCGCTTCGCTTGCTAACATAGCGGTCAACTGAGACCAATAACAGGACGCCCATATGTGGCAAAAAAACATCAATGACTTCGATCGGGTCGTTGCCATCGGTGGTGGCCACGGCATGGGACGAGTGCTTTCGTCCCTCTCGTTTCTCGGTCAACGGCTCACCGGCATCGTCACCACCACAGATGATGGCGGCTCGACTGGACGCCTGCGCAAGAGTCAGGAGTGCATCGCCTGGGGCGATCTGCGCAACTGCCTGAACCAGCTGGTGACCGATCCCAGCATCGGCAGCCTGTTGTTCGAGTACCGCTTTGCCGGCAAAGGCGAGCTGGCGGGCCACAACCTTGGCAACCTGATGCTGCTGGCGCTCGATAATCTCTGTGTCCGTCCTCTTGATGCTATCAAGCTGATCAGTGACATGCTCAAAATCGAGTCACAATTGCTACCCATGTCTGAATTTCCCACCGATCTCTGCGCCCATATGGAGTGTGGCACCCAGATCCTGGGAGAAGTATCCATCGATCAACTGGCAACACCGCCCCTCTCCCTCGGCCTGATGCCGGAGGTGCAAGCGACCCGGGAAGCGGTGCTGGCACTGCAGCAGGCGGACATGATCATTCTGGGGCCGGGCAGTTTTCTCACCTCCATCATGCCACCACTGCTGCTGGCCGAGATCGCCCAGGCCATCAACGAGAGCAGCGCCATGCTGGTTTTCGTCTGCAATCTGGTGGCGGAAAACGGCCCTGCCAGTCAGCTGGATCTGATGAGTCAGTGTCGCTGGCTGGAATCCCGGGTCGGTCAGGGTCGGCTGGATGCCATCCTGGCCCCACAAGGCGCGGGTGATGCGGGGGAGTGGCAAGGGCGAGTGATCGAAGCCGAGCTGGGCGAGCTTGAGCTGCCCCATCGGCACGATCGGTTGAAGCTGAAACTGGCGCTGGACCGGATCATCCAGCAACTGCTCAACCAGCGTTAGGCAACGGTCACGGCGCCCCGGCATCCCTGCATGGCGCCGTTACTGATAATCGGCAAGAAACGCGAGCACCTGGGGCAAGGAGGCCTCCAGCAGTTGCAATTGGCGCTCTGCCTCGGCCACATCGGCATGCTTGCTGGCCATCTCCAGCGCCATCACCTGCTGATAGCTCGGCATGGCGCCGTAGCTGCCACAGGATGATTTCATGCTGTGCGCCACCCGAGCCAGCGCCTCCCACTCCCCCTGCTCATAGAGGGGCCTGAGCTGACTCAGCTGCTCGCCCACCTCTTCAATAAAGACTGCGATGACCACGGGCAGCATATCCGGACCGATATCCTCTGCCAGCTGCTGCAACACCTTGCGATCCACCCACTCCATGCGAGGCTCCTCCAGAACGGTATTCAAACAGACCATACTATAGATAGTTTTCGATGTCGTGGCTCACGACCAGGCTGTGATGAAGCACCAGATTGGATGGCTCAGGGAATAAAGTGGCAAAAAATGTGATCAGCATCGAAATAGCGATGCTGAAACGCCCGTCAAGACAACAACTTGATTGCCTCAAATTAACAATTGATCAACACTCAATGCCGTCAGAGTGATGATGCTCAGCAACACCTCTCATCCCTTTTGCCTTTTATGGCTGCTGCGAAGAACCAGGGTAGGTATCTACCCTGGTATTTTTTTATCTTGCTCAAGCGCGACCTGGTTGGTCGCCACCCGCTCCCCCATGCGAAACAGATTGAATTCGCCAGGCGCCATTTTGACCCAATTCTCATTGCCGGTCAGCGGACGGGTGGTGATCAGGGTGACCACATCGTTGGGGGTGGTCTCGCTTTGAAAGTCGATCACCACCTCCTCATCCAGCAGGCTCGCCTCGCCAAACGGCGCACAGCGAGTCAGCCAGTGCAGGTTGTTGCTGCAGTAGCTCATCACATACTCCCCGTCCGAGAGCAGCATGTTGAACACCCCGAACGCTCTGAGCTCGTCACACAGGGTAGCGAGATAGCGAAACATGGCGGGAAAGTTGGCCGGACGCTTGGGATATTTTTGCTCCAGCCGATCGAGCAGCCAGCAGAAGGCGTGCTCGCTGTCGGTATCCCCCACAGGACGGTGGCGGCCGGTTGGCAGCTTCTTGTAGCCGGTCAGCTGACCATTGTGGGCGAAGGTCCAGTAACGGCCCCACAGCTCACGGGTAAAGGGGTGGGTATTTTCCAGTGACACGCAGCCACGGTTGGCCTGCCGAATGTGGCTGACCACGGCGCAGCTCTTGATGGGCAGCGCCTGTACCAGTCTAGCGATGGGAGATTGGGCGCTGGGCTCGGGATCCTTGAAGGTGCGAAAGCCCTTCCCCTCGTAGAAGGTGATCCCCCAGCCATCCTTGTGGGGCCCTGTCTTGCCGCCGCGCAGCATCAACCCGGTAAAGCTGAAGCAGATATCGGTCGGCACATTGGCACTCATGCCGAGCAGTTCGCACATATCCGGCAGACTCCTTTCATGATTTGGCTTGTGTCATGTTCGACCAGAGCTCTGGTCCGACAGGCAGCAGGGGAAGGCGCAATTCCTTCCCCTGTGACTGGCAACAACCGGTCGATGGCGAACCATGCAACCTGTGTTGCCCTTGTCTGGTAGTGACAGCCTGATTACTTGGCCATCTCTTTTTCGACCAGCTGGATCAGGATGTGGATCACCTTGATGTGCACTTCCTGAATACGGTCGGCATAGCCAAAGTGCGGAACCCGGATCTCGACATCCGCCAGACCCGCCATCTTACCGCCATCCTTGCCGGTCAGGGCGATCACTTTCATCCCTTTGGCGCGGGCAGCCTCGATGGCTTTGATGATATTGCCGGAGTTACCGCTGGTGGAAATGCCAAGCAACACGTCGCCACGACGGCCGACCGCTTCTACGTAGCGGGAGAAGACATAGTCATAGCCAAAGTCGTTGGAGACGCAGGAGAGGTGGCTCGGATCGGAGATGGCGATACCGGCATAACCCGGGCGGTTCTCGCGATAGCGACCGGTCAGCTCTTCGGCAAAGTGCATGGCGTCACAGTGGGAACCACCGTTGCCACAAGAGAGCACCTTGCCCTCTTCTTTGAAAGAGTCAGCCAGCAGTTTGGCGGCCGCTTCGATGTTTTTCAGGTTCTGCTCATCAGCCAGGAAGGCCTGCAGCACGCTGGCAGCTTCGGTCAGTTCATTGCGGATCAATTCTTGGTACATGATGTCTCTTCCACTGTTTTTAGTGTGCGTGTAGATCGCGGCTATTCTCGCACAAGCGAATCGCACAGTCGCCCCCCTGCAAGCCACAGCGCTGGCGGCGCGTGAGCGTTATGGTGATCACAGAGAGAAGGTAATGAAGATGTAAACAGCTTGATAACTTTGTGCGTATGAATTACAACAGGGGCCATATCCAACAGGTCAGACCTCTGGATCAGTTACGCCACGTTGGCAACCTAACCACGCAAGGAGCAAGCAATGACGACGACCCTCACTCTGCTCGGGGTGATCCTGGTTATCGGAGCCCTGGCCTATCGCCGGGCATCCCTGTTCATCTCCACCCTGGTCACCGGCGCCGCCCTGGTGCTTGGCGCCCTCTATGGTCATGTGCCCTTGCTGGTCTGGGCGCTGTTCGCGGTGATCGCCATCCCGCTCAATCTGGTGGAATTTCGCCGCAATCAAATAACCAAGCCGCTGTTCAAGATCTACAAATCAATCATGCCGGAGATGTCCCGCACCGAGAAAGAGGCTATCGAAGCGGGCACCACCTGGTGGGAAGCCGACCTGTTCGCGGGCAACCCGGACTGGAAAAAGCTGCACGCCATCCCGGTCAGCGCCCTCTCTGCCGAAGAACAGGCCTTTATGGATGGTCCGGTCGAGGAAGTGTGCCGCATGGTGAGCGACTGGGAAGTGACCCACGAGCGCGCGGACCTCTCCCCCGAGGTGTGGCAATACCTGAAGGACAACAAGTTCTTCGCCATGATCATCAAGAAGAAATATGGCGGTCTGGAGTTCTCGGCCTATGCCCAGTCCTGTGTACTGCAAAAACTGACTGGTGCCAGTGCCGTGCTCGCCTCCACCGTCGGCGTGCCCAACTCGCTGGGCCCGGGCGAACTGCTGCAGCACTATGGCACTGACGAGCAGAAGGATTACTACCTGCCCCGTCTGGCGGTCGGCAAAGAGATCCCCTGCTTCGCCCTGACCAGCCCGGAAGCGGGTTCTGATGCAGGTTCCATCCCCGACTTCGGTATCGTCTGCAAAGGCGAGTGGGAAGGCAAAGAGGTGCTCGGTATGCGCCTCACCTGGAACAAGCGTTATATCACGCTCGCCCCCATTGCTACCGTGCTGGGTCTGGCCTTCAAACTGCGTGACCCCGAGCACCTGCTGGGTGAAGAGGAAGAGCTCGGCATCACCTGCGCCCTGATCCCCACTCACATCAAGGGGGTCGGCATTGGCCGTCGCCACTTCCCGCTCAACGTGCCGTTCCAGAACGGCCCGACCCAGGGCAAGGATGTATTCGTCCCGCTCGATTTCATCATCGGTGGCCCGGCCATGGCCGGTCAGGGCTGGCGCATGCTGGTCGAGTGTCTGTCGGTCGGCCGCGGTATCACCCTGCCCTCTAACAGCACAGGTGGCGTCAAGATGCTGGCCCTGGCGAGCGGCGCCTATAGCCGCATCCGTCGCCAGTTCAAGCTGCCCATCGGCAAGATGGAAGGGATTGAAGAGCCGCTGGCCCGCATCGGTGGCAACGCCTACATCATGGGCGCCGCAGCCAACCTGACCGTGACCGGTATCGACCTTGGCGAGAAGCCCTCGGTCATCTCCGCCATCGTCAAATACCACCTCACCGACCGTGCCCAGAAGTGCATCATCGATGCCATGGACATCCACGGCGGCAAGGCCATCTGCATGGGCCCCAACAACTATCTGGCCCGTGGCTATCAGGGTGCCCCCATCGCCGTGACGGTAGAAGGGGCCAACATCCTGACCCGCAGCATGATCATCTACGGTCAGGGCGCCATCCGTTGCCACCCGTATGTACTGCCGGAGATGCTGGCTGCCAGCCACCCGGATAAAGAGCAGGCGCTGAAAGATTTCGACAAGGCGGTGTTCAGCCACGTCGGCTTTGCCATCAGCAACCTGGTGCGCAGCTTCTGGCTCGGTATCACCGGCGCCCACTTTGCCGCGGCCCCTTACAAGGATCAGACCAAGGGCTACTACCAGCAGCTCTCCCGCCTCTCGGCCAACCTGGCGTTCCTGTCAGACATGGCGATGGGCACCCTGGGTGGCGAGCTCAAGCGCAAGGAGCGGGTCTCCGCCCGCCTTGGCGACGTATTGAGCCAGCTTTATCTGGCCTCCAGCGCCCTCAAGCGCTATCAGGACGAGGGACGCCAGCAGGCCGACCTGCCGCTGCTGCACTGGGCACTGCAAGATGCCATGTTCAAGGCACAAGAGGCAATCGACGAGCTGCTGCGCAACTTCCCGAACCGCTGGATTGGCCTTGCCCTGCGCGCCGTGGTATTGCCGCTGGGTCGTGACCTGAACCGTCCGTGCGACAAGCTGGATCAACAGGTTGCCCGTCTGCTGCAAACCCCGAGCGAAACCCGCAGCCGCCTGGCCAAGGGCCAATACCTGACCCGCGAAGAGGGCAACCCCTTCGGTCTGCTGGAGCAGGCGCTCGATGACGTGCTGGCGGCCGAACCGCTGTTCGAGAAAGTCTGCAAAGCAGATGGCATCAAGCGCCCCTTCATGGCGCTGGACAAGGTGGCCGACATGGGTCTGGCCGCTGGTGTACTGACCCAGAGCGAAGCCGAGCTGCTGCGCCGCGCCGAGGTAAGTCGCCTGCGCACCATCAACGTCGATGACTTTGACCCCATCGATCTGGTGGCCAACAAGAAGCTGTTTGAAGCCTCCGCTTACCATCACGCCGCCTGATATCAAGGCATTCTGACAACGCCTCCCTTGTGGAGGCGTTTTTTATGGGCGCTCACTACTATTCACGGCCCGAACAGCCACCACTTGCACTCACTGCTCCCCCGACCAGCTGCAGCCCCCGTGTGGTCAGACGGGAAAAAAGGCACAATAGCCGACAAATCGAATCACCAAGGAAGCCAAGATGACCCTTGAGCACCTGATCCTGTGGCGCCGCGACCTGCACCGCCTGCCGGAAGCCGCCTGGAAAGAGTTTCGCACCACCAGCCTGATTGCCCACCACCTGAGCGAGCTCGGTTATCGCATCGTGCTCGGCGACAAGCTGCTGGCCAGCAATCTGATGATGGGCCGTGATGTGGATGTGGCGGCTGAGAAGGCTCGCGCCCGCCGTCAGGGAGCCCATCCCGACTGGCTGGAGCGGATCGGTGATGTCACCGGCCTGATGGGAGAGCTGGATACCGGCCGTCCCGGCCCGACCCTGGCCTTTCGCTTCGACATCGATGCGGTGGAGGTGGAAGAGTCCGACGCCGAACAGCACCAACCGCAGCAGGAGGGCTTTGCTTCCCACAACAAGGGGTGGATGCACGCCTGTGCTCACGATGGCCACACCGCCATCGGCATGGGGCTGGCCAGCAGCCTGATGGCGATGAAGGAGCAGCTGTGCGGGCGCATCAAGCTCTTCTTCCAACCCGCCGAAGAGGGGTGCCGTGGTGGCAAGGCGCTGGCTGCCGGTGGCGCACTCGATGACGTGGATGCACTGCTCTCGCTCCATATCGGCATTCACGCTGGCAGCGGCGAGCTGGTGATCAACCCCACCGAATTTCTCTGCTCCACCAAGTTCGACGTCCACTTTATGGGCACCGCCGCCCACGCGGGGCTCGAACCCAATGCCGGCAGCAATGCGCTGGCAGCCGCCTGCATGGCCACCACCGCCATGCTCGGCATTCCCCGCCACCGCGACGGCATGACCCGCATCAACGTCGGCCAGCTTAACGCCGGCAGCGGCCGCAACGTCATTCCCGATCATGCGGAGATGCGCGGTGAAACCCGCGGCGCCGACTGTGCGCTCAACGACTACATGTTCAGTCAGGTACAGCGCATCGTCGAAGGTACCGCCCTCGCCCACGGTGTCACCTATCGCATCATCAAGCAGGGTGAGGCCATTGCCCTCGACAACAGCCCGGCGCTGCAAGCCGAGCTGGCGGCGCTGGCCCGCAAGCAGGGGCTCGCCACTATCCAGACTCGCCGCTTTGGCGCCAGCGAAGATGCCGGTTTTCTGATGGAGCGGGTGCAAAAACAGGGGGGCGAAGCGGCTTACCTCATTCTGGGGGCCGATCTGGCGGCACCACACCATCACAACGAATTCGATTTCGATGAGCGGGTGATGCAAAGCGGGGTCGAGCTGCTGGCCGCCTGGGCACGCGCCCGGCTGGCCGGTACAACCGGATAAGAAAAAGCGGGAGCAACATCACTGCTGCTCCCGCCTGACAAGCCGGTCAACCACCGGTATTCACACTGCACACCACTACCCTGTGGTCAACAGCCCCTTGATCACTTCGGCATCGATCTGGGCGACCTGATTCTGGTCTCCCAGCACCCCTTCGGCCAGCTCTCGTTTCTGGGCATGCAATGCCACAATTTTCTCCTCCACCGTCTGCTCGCACACCAGTCGATAAATGGTAACCGGTTCGGTCTGGCCCATGCGGTGCACCCGATCACTGGCCTGATCTTCCACCGCCGGATTCCACCAGGGGTCGAGATGGATAACGGTGTCGGCTTCGGTCAGATTGAGCCCCGTGCCTCCCGCTTTCAGACTGATCAGAAACAGCGGAATTTCCTCGCTTTTGAAGCGCCCGATCGCCTCCTGCCGCTGCTTGGCACTGCAACTACCATCGAGATAACAGTAATCGAGGGATACCGCTTCCAGGCGCTTGCGCAGCAGAGAGAGCAGATCGACAAACTGGCTGAACACCAGGATCCGGTGACCGTTGTCGATGGCCTCCAGTATCAGATCCATCGCGGCCTCCAGTTTGCTCTGTGGCTGCTGCCAATCGGGCACCAGCAACGCGGGCGAACAGCAGATCCGGCGCAGGCGGGTAAGATTGCTCAGCATCAACATCAGGTTGTGCCCTTCACCACTCTCCATTTGGCTGACCGCTTCACGACGACTCGCCTCATAAAGCGCCAACTCGGGGCCTGACAGCTCGACGTGGTGCACGATCTCGGTCTTCTGGGGCAGTTCGGTCAACACCTCCCGCTTGAGACGGCGCAGCACGAAGGGGGCGATCACCCCTTTCAACTGGGCAAGATGGGCAGGATCCCGGCTCGCCTTGCCAAACCGTTGTTTAAAATGGGTTTTATTGCCGAGCAGCCCTGGGTTGATGAAGTTGAACAGGCTCCAGAGTTCACCGAGGTGGTTCTCGACCGGGGTGCCACTGAGGGCAAGCCGAAACTCGCCATTCAGCTGGAACAGCGCCTTGGCGCGTGCCGTGCTGGCATTTTTAATCTGTTGCGCCTCATCGGCGACTATGGTGGCCCACTGGATCTCGCCCAGCGCGGCATGGCTGGTCACCAATCCATAGGTGGTCAACAGCAAAGAGCCAGGCCCCAGATTGGCCAACGCCGCCTCCCTGTCTTGTTGTTCATTGAGCACCTGAACGGTCAGCTCAGGGGCAAACCGGGCCGCCTCTTCACACCAGTTAGCCAGCAGCGTAGTGGGCACAATCACCAACGCGGGCCCCTGCTCTTTTCGAAGCCGCAGCAGCGTCAACGCCTGGATGGTCTTACCCAGCCCCATATCATCGGCCAGACAGGCGCCGAAGCGGTGCAGTGCCAGATTGGCCATCCACTGCACCCCCACCCGCTGATACTCCCGTAGCGGCGTCATCAACTCGGCGGGGCAATTGGCCTCCTGACGCCAGGCGTTGGTCAAGGTACGCCAACCTTGATCTCCGCTGACCGCGCTTTGCTCAAGCAGATGCATAAGCGGATAGGCCAGCCGCTGGTTTACCTGCTGGTTCTCATCCACCAACGCCGCCAGGGTGGTCAGCCGCGCGAGCAAGGCATCACTTAACATGAGCTGGGCCTGCTTGCCCTCCAGCGTGATGTAACGCCGGCCTCCCGCTATTTGACGCAGCAACATCCGCAGATCCAGCACCTGTTGCGGATCGACCTGCAATTCGCCATCGATGACAAACCACTCCTGCTGCTGCTCGATCCGCAAGGTCAGTGACTCTTCACCGAGCAGATGCACCCGCTGGCTGTCGCTGTGCCATTGCAGACGAATCCCTAGTTCGTCGAGGGCCGCGAATCGCTCCAGCATGGGGAGCATATCACTGCCACTCACTGACCAAGGCCCTTTGCCTGCCAACCCCAGCGCGTTGGCAACGGCTTTGGTCAGCCCGCTCTCTTGCTTCAAGGCCCGCTGCCAGTAGTGGTGGGGCGTTTGCCAATCTTTAATGAACTCGGCACCACTGCCCAACGGCATGGCTTTGCCCCCGGGCAACAGGTTGGCCAGTTGCAAGTGCAGAGACTCTTTTTGCAAGTCAGTCAATAGCACTGCATCGAGGGGGCAAGGGCTTAGCCGGGTATGGCTGCGAAGTGTCGGATGCTCACTAACCCAATCGAGTTCCGGCTGATTGTTGAGAGTGTCAGCCAATTGAGGCAACGCTTCGGCTGGCCACTCGGGCATCCGCTCAAGATGGGGCAGCAGCATTTGCACCTGTGGCGGCACCGCCTCGACTTGCCACAAATCCGCCGCTATACGAGTGATTTTCTGGCCGCTATTCACCGACACCGCTTTACCGTTGCTCATCAGGGTCGCTTGCCAACGCCCTTCACGCTCTTCAATAGCCACCAGTGGCGAATTGAACAGCAGGGCGAGCGGCGTCCCCTCGGCGGTTTGCAGCCGGGGATGCTCCGCCAGCATCCGTAATGTGTCGATATCCGGCGTACCGTAATAGTTATTGCGCATGCTATGGGCAATGCGCAGATCCTGCTCGTCAGCCACGTCGGGATAGAGGTTATCGATATCCCACATATGGTGGATCACCCGACCACTGCTCCAGCCACCTTTGACACTCTCTTTCTGCAAGCGGCAGATCAGCTCCTTACCCTGCTTGTCCAGTTGCCACACCAGACGTTCACGCTTGCCAACCTGAAGCTGTGGCTGTGGCAAGGCGGCGAGCCAGCGCTCCCACTGGGCAGGACGGTGTATTGCAAAGATACGCAAGGTGATGGGGAGCTCCTGCAACAGACGTAGCAGATCCTGACAGAGGGCCATCAACAGATTATCGGGGGACGCATTCAAAAAAGGTTCAACCCGCCAGCTAGTCAGCTCGCCAACATCACCGCCAGACTGCTGTGCCTGCCATAACAAGCAGAGCACCAGCCAGAGTTGCCCCAGCGGGAGATGGGGGCGGGAGCTAAACGCCTCAACCGGGCCACGCCAGTCACGCATCAGAAGGGGGGTAGCAACACGATCTTTCTCGCCCAACAGCTGCAAGGGCTCCACCAGCCAGGGATACTGTTGCTTCGCCCAAGTTATCGCGGGCTTATGCCACTTGGTCAGATCGCCTCCCACCACTGCAAGCAGGCCGAACCAGATCACGGTCAACCCACCGGGAAAAAAAACCTTCTGATTGGTACGAATGCGCCAGTCAAGCAGTGCCTGTTCCAGCGCAGCGGCTTGCCCTGAAGCATCCCCTTTATAGTGGCGCAGCAACGCGACAAACTCGTGCGGGCCGCTCGGATAGTCAGATGCCCGTTGCGCCAGCAGACAATCCTGCTCGCATTGCATATAAGAGAGCTGCTCGGCGAGCGCGTCCCCCTCATCCCGCAACTCGCCCCAAGGGTAGCAAGGCGCGCCACTGAGAAACTCCTCCTCATGCCAACACCTTACAATCACTTGCTGCAACGAGAGGGAGAGATAACCAAAGACCCGCGTCGCTCCTATGGCGCCGAATATCTCCCGGTCCAGCTCACGATGATGGAAACTGGCTTTTTTCCCCTGCATCAACGTCTTGGCATAAGAGGCATAACGCCAGCTGGCAAAGCGTATCTCCAGGAGGAAAGTATCTGGTTGCGTGAAATGGAGATAGATCAGATACCAGAACCCTTCTGGCAACAGCGTGTAACTGCCATTCCCCCCCCGATGAATCATCCCGCTCTCGACCAACTCGGCCAAGGCATCTTTATCTGCCTTCTTGATCGAATGACCCCGAGCAATGCCAATGTTGTTCAGATTACATTGCTCGAATCTGGCTACATAAAAGAGCAGCTGGTTATGGATGGAGGTGAATTGCATGTCGGTTATCCCGGAGTAATAGACAAGGAACCAAAGGACAAGGGTGGGATTTTACACAAGGGTTAGGGGCTATTCAGCACGCTTGCGATGCACATCGGGACGGCCACCGGTCACGCTATCGGCTCTCCCCTCTTCTTTGGCCTTCTCGGCGCGCTTTTTACGCATTTCGCGGGGATCGGCGATGAGTGGACGGTAGATCTCGATGCGATCGCCGTCGTGCAGCGGCTCGCTCCCTTTCACCGGGCGGCTGTAGATACCGAACTTGTTGACCGACAAGTCAATCTCGGGGTGCTTTTGCACGATGCCGGACTGCTCGATGGCCGCCAGCACGCAAGTCTCGGGCGCCACCCTCAGGGCAATCACCGTCTGCTGCTGCGGCAAGGCATAGACAACCTCGATATTGAGTTGGTCAGACACCGTAGACCTCCTTCGCCCGGTTGGAGAAGGCGGAGACCATGGAGCTCACCAGATCGCGGAATACCTGACCAAAGGCCACCTCGATAAGCTTGGAGGTAAACTCGAAATCGAGATCAAACTCCACCTTGCAGGCGTCGACATCAAGCGGGGTAAAGGTCCACCAGCCCGCCAGCTTGCGGAACGGGCCATCCACCAGCTCCATCCTGATCTGACGGTTCACATCCAGCTGATTGCGGGTGGTAAAGGTCTTGGCAATCCCCGCCTTGGCCACATCGACCGACGCCATCATGTAGTCATCGCCAGCCTCGTGGACACGGCTGCCGACACAGCCGGGCAAAAACTGCGGATAGGCATCCACATCGTTAACCAACTTGAACATCTGTTCTGCACTGAACATCACCAGGGCACTGCGCGTAATTCGGGGCATGGCTTTTCCTCATCCAATCGGCGCGATTTTATCACCATGTTTGGAGTTGTGGAGGTAAAACCTCAGCCAAACCGCTCAGAAAGCCACCACTTGACCTGCTGCGCGTTTTACAGCCGCCCCTGCCTACGTATAATACGAGCCTCCTAGTCATTGCCGGAAATCGCCCGTCATGAGCAAAAAAAACAGTAAAAACAAAGCCGGGTCCAGCACCATTGCACTCAACAGAACCGCGCGCCACGAATACTTCATCGAAGAGAAGATCGAAGCGGGTCTGTCCCTGCAAGGGTGGGAAGTCAAATCCCTGCGGGCGGGCAAGGCCAATATCAGCGAAGCCTATGTCATCTTCCGCGATGGCGAGGCCTATCTGTTCGGCTCCAGCTTCCTGCCACTGCAAGCGGCCTCCAGCCATGTGGTATGTGACCCGACCCGCACCCGCAAACTGCTGCTGAGCCGTCGTGAACTCGACAAGCTCGAAAGCCTGATCGCCCGTCAGGGCTACACCATAGTTCCCCTCGCCCTCTACTGGAAACAGTGCTGGGTCAAGGTCGAGATCGGCCTGGTGAAGGGTAAGAAGGAGCACGACAAGCGCGAAGATACCAAGGCCCGCGAGTGGGATCGGGAAAAAGCGCGCATCATGAAGAACAAGCATCGCGGCTAATCTGCCACCGCTGGCTCAAGACGCCGGTGCACCTTTCCCCTGCGCAGCGGAACACTGGCTCAGTTGCGCACAATAAATCGGCAAACAGGCTGGTTGCCAGAGGGAATGGGGATCAACGCCTTGCTATCGCAACATTTTTGCGTACAATCGCAATTAACAACTTGGGGCTGATTCTGGATTCGACAAGATTCACGAAACCCAAGGTGCATGCCGAGGTGCGGTAGGCCTCGTTAATAAACCGCAAAAAAATAGTCGCAAACGACGAAAACTACGCACTCGCAGCTTAATAACCTGCGCTGAGCCCTTCTACCCTAGCTTGCCTGTGTCCTAGGGAATCGGAAGGTCATCCTTCACAGGATCGTGTGGAAGTCCTGCTCGGGGCGGAAGCATTAAAACCAATCGAGCTAGTCTATTCGTGGCGTGTCTCTCCGCAGCGGGTTGGCGAATGTAAAGAGTGACTAAGCATGTAGTGCCAAGGATGTAGTAATTTTGGACGGGGGTTCAAATCCCCCCAGCTCCACCAAACGTTTGGAAAGGGCCACCTCGCAAGAGGTGGCCCTTTTTACTGTCCATGGTTGTTTACCGATACCAAACATATCTACACGTCTTACGACATCGTATTGGGCATTTGACGCAGCACGGCATAAGCCACTCTCCACACTGCTTATCCCTTGCTCCAGATATGAATTATGCAATAGCCAGGCAGGCAGACCCCCATGCTGTCGGGATAGACCCACACCGGACTACCCACATGTAGCCCGCCGCCGAAAATGAAAAAGAGTTACGGGGAAAATGAAAAGCTACCGGCCCGGTAGTTTATCAAACTTGGTGGCACCGGAATCACTGAGTTTGATAACCCCGTTAAACCGGCATTAAACCTCTATCTCATAGGTCGGTAAATCCGGCGCCTCTCCTGCCAGCTCCCCTCCCCTGTAAAATGCCTTCTTGCCGATGGCTACCCCGATACCCCGCACTGTGACCGTTCCACCCGCCAGTGTACTGATAGTGGTCGAGGTTGAACCAACAGCTGTCACGGTACCAACCAGTAAGGGATCAGCGCCGGGTACCAGCTCAAGGAATCGCTTAAACAGGTTCATACAAATCGCTCCACACTCAGTTGCTGGCGCACCGTCATGGCCCTGTTCTGCAGCGCAGCAGAGACCCTGACGCCCCGGTTGTAACCCTTCCAACCGTCCACGGCGAGCAACGCCCCCGGCAGGATCAAGCCGGTATCAGCTGACAACGGCAGTTCAATGGTCTGGGTACGCTTGGGCATGGTCTTGGCCAGCCCCACCACACCCTGGGCACGGGCTGCCGTCACATCACACACCAACGGGTGGGTGATGGTCGGCGCTTGTTGCTCGCCAGCCGTCCCCTGGCGTACCACCCGTGCACTGATGCCCTGGTGGCCACCGCTGACCCAGATCCCGTTGGCGGCATGACCCGGCTGGAAGTCACTGCCCAGGGTAGTAATGATGGCGCGGGGGATCGCCACATCGGCCTGAGCAGTATCGAGCTGCCATGGCACTGTGGGATAACGCGGCTTGATGACCAGATGACGGTTGCGCTGGTGTGGCAGCACAAAACCACCGGCCGCCTCGGCCAGGTACCTGACCACCTCGATCGGAGTCTGGTTATCCAGGCTAAAGAATCCGGCAGGTACCAACCAGTCAGCCGCTTGCCAATCCAGCGTCCAACCCACCGGCAATACGGCGGCCGCCAGCTGAGCCATGGTCGCGGCAGCAGGCTCGCTTACCGCCTGCGCCAATACATGGGTCGGTGATAAGTAAGCGGTGCGAGAGCGTCCCGTCAGCGTTGCCGACTCGCGGCCAAAGCTCTGGCTCGATTGCCAACCATCACACACGCAGTCCCATTGCTGACCGTTGATATGAATGCTGACCTCTTCATCATCGGTCAGCGCAGCCGCCGCGATACGGGGGATCTGGGCGCTGAACTGCCACGCCCAGGAGTCGGTATCGAGTTCGATACTCACCGCAGTGGCCGGGATATCGAGTCCATCACGTACCCGCACGATCTTTGCTGTATTGCTCACCAGATAAACCCTCCGGGTTGGAATGACGATTGCCGCATCACTGCCCTGCCAGACGAACTCCAGCTCTGCCGTGTCGCGCTTGCGCCCAAACGCCAGCCGCAGCACCCGCTTATCGAGGCGGATGGGTGGCTTGGGTGGTTCTGGTGGCGGCGTCTTGCCCTTGGGTGGCCACATGGCCTCGTCCCAGCCATCACGCCAACCCTCAATCAGCGGCTGGCCGGGGTGCCAGGCTTGGGCGGCTACCCCTTTACCGGTGGGGATGCCTTCTTGCCACTGGTCAGCCTGCCAAACCTGGTCAAAGCGCGGCGGGTTGGTGAACACGACCAGGCGCCAGCGGCTGACCGGCGCCGCCTCAACCCACAGGGACTGATTCGCCACATGGCCAGCGGCCAGGCTGTCATAGTCCTGGCGGCTCTGCTGGCTGACCGGCAGCCCCTCGGCAAAACGCTGTTGATTGGCCATAAACGTCTGGTGCATCTGCTCGCCCAGCTCGGCCACCTGCTGCTGATGCGCGGCGGCCTGTTGCCACAGGGAGCGGCTGGTTGCCCGCTCGGTGCCAGCCTTCTGCCATTCGCTACTGAGGTGCAGGAAATGACGATCCGCCCGATCCCAAACATCCCCCATTGCACTGGCAGGGCCCCGGAATACGTTCTGGTCATACTGCCCGGCGAGCACAGGCTGCGGGGCGCAGGATGTGCTGGCCATGGTGCATTCAATGACGAACTCACCAAGCAGCTCACCCCGGCTATGTGTATGGCTGGCGAGCACCGTATCAAGTACCACAGAGCCGTCCAGCATCGCGCTGGAGCGATTCGGGGCGCCATCCAATACCGATGACAGCACCAGACCCGTTGACGCACTCAGGCGTGGCGGCAAGTTGGCACTATTCAGGATGCCGACCAGACGCACCACGTCGGACTGGTTCAGCTCCAGCTGGCCGTTGATGCTGCGAGCCTTACGCAGCGCTAGGCTGGCATCCTTTCTGGCCATATGGCCCCCCGGTTACGGTTCGGTGATGGTGGCGGTATTGATACGGATCAGCGCACCGGCAAAAAACTCCGCTGCGGGCAGCTCCAGATCGGCACCGCTGCCCGGCACCCCGACATCGAGATCCGCCACAAAGGCCCCATCCCGGTCAACAATGCGCCCCCAGGTGGGTGCGCCGCTGCCAGTGGCCATCTGCTCGGCCAGGGGTTTCAGGGTCAGCACCCCGCCGCTGATCGTCTTGGCGCAGGGGTGGCTGAACATCAGCGCCACCAGAGCCAGCTGGTCAGTCGTAGCAGCCCCCGGTGCCGGTTTGGTGCCGGTATAGATGGTCAGCTTGGCACTGGCCCCGCTGCCCGTATCAATGGCCGTGGCCAATAGCTGGGCGCGACTGGTGCGCAGCCCTTCGGCATAGGAGATCATGGTTATTTCCTCTTGAGCGGGGCAATCATGGGGAACGGCTCGGGCGCCACACCACCACCAGGCGGATAGGGTTTTGGCACCTGATAGTCGGCGGCCACGGCGTTGTAATCGGCAGGGCCATATGCCGGATCATCCTGGGCGACCACCATATAACGACGATTCAGCCACAACAGATCGAACCGATAGACCCCATCCGCTGCGCGGCTGTAGGTCTCGCCAACCAATTCGCCATCTTGGGTGAAGCAAAGTACCCGGCGCCGCACTCCCATCCCGCTGATGGTCACCGTACTTTCAATAAACCCCTGCTCCACGTTGCGCACCCCATCGCGGATCCAGAAGTAATCCCGCCCCTTGCAGAGGGGGTACTGGGTCTGTTGCTGGAGATTAAGCGGCCCGGCACACATCGGCGGGGTGCCGCGCCAGGCCACATCTTGCGGCTGGAATTGGCTGCGAGACTCCTGGTTAGCAGCTACAGCCGTTATTCTCACCGGCGGCTTAAAAACAGGTTCGCCAATGGCAAAAGATTGGCGCTCTGTTATCTCTGCCTGGGTCAGCTCTCTGCCATAAATCGCCACATGGGCCAGCTGGCAGTTACCGCTTGCACCTCCGTTGTAGTAATACCCACCGATAACCAGAAAGGTATTGGCCAACTGCATAAACACATCAAAGGGCACCGTCATACCGGCATCCAGCACCCCATCTATATAAATTTTGGTACTGTTGCTGGCTACCTCGTACTGCATCACCACATGATGCGGGCCTGATGATAATGACGCCCACGTTTTGACAGATGGATAGGTGACAGTCTGACCTGCTGGCGAGATATTTTGATAGGAACAAAATCCAAGGGTGTCGTGGTAAATCATGATGTAACGGTTATTGAAACCGGTTAACGGCTGATTTACCCCAAATACTGTGCTGTAGATGTTTGGCCCCTTGGCGCCCGCCAATCTGAACCACCCCTCTATCGACACTATTTTTGGTAGCGTTGACTGCTCAATACGCAATACCGCATCGGTGTTACCAGATTGCATGGACGGCAATAAATCACCATTCATGGGCGGCATACCAAAAGCGGGTGAGCCATGCGCCACCAGATGCCGATTGTTGCCGCTATGGTCTTTGTTATCTATTAGCGGCCAAAACGCGATAGGGCTGGCCGCCTTGATAGTGTCATACAGCGTTACCATCGCTTACCTCCAGGGGCCGGTGATATCGAACCCGATCAAGGAACGTGGATCGGCGTTGTAGACATTCACCTGATAGAGCCCACGAATGAAGCGCACCTTCTTGCCTGGCAGCGCTGGCAAATCGCCAAAGTTTTTACGATGCCAGCCGCCGATATCACCGTATGGCACGACAAACCCCGGCATATACCCACGCAGATGGTTGCCATTCTCCAGCACCATGCAGGGGTCGGTAGAGAGATAAAATCCGTTATCGGGGCCGTTTGGTACAGCCAACCCCACACCGAAACGGGCAAACATGCCCTTGATCCACCATGATGTTGTGCCAAACAACTGATGATATGGGCGAGCAATCGCTCGTTGATCGGTGGTGTTGAACGTGGTGAGTGTTGTTCCCCAATAAGCGGCACCACTCGCATCCCGGTTACCCCAGTTTGACTCGTTGGCATTCGCCGCCGTAGTGAAGTAATGGCACAGGACAGCATGGTAACGGTCACCGGGTCTGACTGAACGGATATAGCCGGTGCAATAGACTGTTTGATAGCTGTAGTTGCCAATGCTCGGTAGCCAGTAAAAGAACTGGCTATCGCCTATCAGATCCCAGGTCTTTGCCGTATAGCGCTGGG
>NZ_JBSTYP010000032.1:0-55078 GCF_054052405.1 Aeromonas aquatilis
TACCTAGGGGCGAAAATCAGCCGGGGGGCTGCGGTATATCGTTCCGGGGCCCCGGGGCCCCCCTCTTCTGTTTTGTATCATGAGCGGCCTTGCTGACCCTCAGTCGCCCCGGCGCAGGGAGAGTTCGCCCCCCAGATAGAATTTGATCCCTTCGCCTGTCTCCAGTCGCAGGGCGCCGCGATCGTCGATGCCACGGGCGATGCCGCGGATCTCCTGATCCCCCATCAGCAAGCGCACTGGACGACCGGCAAAGTGATCGAGCCGGTTCCACTCATCGACAAAGCTTACCAGCCCCTGCTGCTCAAAGGTGTGCAGCGCCCGCTGCAGATGGACGATCATCCGGGCCGCTAGCTCATTGCGCTCGACCAGCTCGGGATTGATGTGACGCAGCTCAGCCCAGGCCTGATCAATCTTCTCACCTTCGCGGGCAGGCATCGCCAGATTGAGACCGATGCCGATCACCAGATGACAGCTGGCACCGGCACTGCCGCTCATCTCTACCAGAATGCCCGCCAGCTTGCGGCCCTGATAGTAGAGGTCATTCGGCCACTTGAGCTCGACGCCCTGATAACCAAGGGACTCCAGCGCTTCAACCACTGCCACGCCGACCGCCAGACTGAGCCCCATGGCCGCCGCCATGCCTTGTTCCAGTCGCCAGTACATGCTGAGGATCAGCTGGCACCCGAACGGCGAAATCCAGGGTTTGCCACGACGACCGCGCCCGGCTGTCTGACACTCGGCCAGACAGCTCTCGCCGGAGCGCAGCTCATTGACCCGATCCAGCAGGTGTTGGTTGGTCGAGCCTATGACCGGAAAACAGTGCACCGGCGCCATCGGGGCCAGTGCCTGCAAGGTGGCCTGATCATAGAGCGCCATCGGCACCGCCAGCCGGTAGCCCTTGCCGGTCAGGCTAAAGAGATCAAGCCCCAGCTCCTTGAGCGCCGCCATGTGTTTGCTTACCGCAGCCCGGCTGATGCCGAGCTGCTCACCCAGCTGTTCGCCGGAGTGAAACTGGCCGTCGCTAAGCAGAGTGATCAGGGTCTGTCTAATGGGAGTAAGGGTCATGAGAGCACCTCGTCGAGCCAGGTTTCACCGTGCGCGCCCATAAAGCGCACCTCGTGCTCCAGTACCACGCCAAACGTCTGCTCTACGCTGTCGCGCACGTGGGCCGCCAGCGCGATCAGCTCCATGGCACTGCCCCCCCCCAGATTGACCAGCACCAGCGCCTGCTCCTGATGGACGGCGGCGCGGCCGATGGCGAAGCCTTTCAGGCCGCACTGATCGATGAGCCAGCCCGCCGCCAGCTTGGCCTGCCCTTCTCCGGCTGGATAGCAGGGCATCTGCGGATAGCGCGCCTTGAGATTCTCCGCCAGCGCGGCAGGCACCACCGGATTTTTGAAGAAGCTGCCCGCATTGCCGAGCACGGCGGGATCCGGCAGTTTGGCCATTCGGGTGGCACAGACGGTATCGAAGATGGCCTGCGCAGAAGGCGCGTCACCGAGCGCCGCCAGCGGGCCATAGCCCAGCACCGGCTGCCACGCCTTGGGCAGTTTGAGCCCGATGGCGGTGATCAGGTGGGAATCCTGATATTCATGTTTGAAGATGCTGTCGCGATAACCGAAGCGGCACTCTGCCGCCGCGATCCGTTCAATTTCGCCACTCTGCCAGTTGAAAGCCTCGACATAGGCACAGAAGTCGGCCAGCTCAACGCCATACGCACCGATGTTCTGCACCGGCGCCGCACCGACCGTGCCGGGAATGAGCGCCAAATTCTCCAGCCCGAACCAGCCCTGTTGCAAGGTATGGCGCACCAGCTGATGCCAATCTTCACCGGCCGCCACATGGAGCAACCAGTGATCGCCTCCATCTTCAGCGGTAATCCCCTTGAGCCGGTTGAGCACCACCAGACCGAGAAAATCGGTGGTGAAGAGCATGTTGCTGCCGCCACCCAGAGTGAGGCGCGGCAACTGGTTGAGCTGTGGATCGGCACGCAGGGTCGCCAGATCGGCAACCTGCTCCACCTCGGCCAGCCAGAGGCAGTACGCATCGAGGGCAAGGGTGTTGAGCTTCAACAAGGAGGCGTTGGCATTCAGTTTCATCGGTCTATCCCGGCTTGGAGCAAGGGCGCAGTCTACCTCAAGTTACCCCATGACGAAAAACCCGAGCCCTTTTCGGGGCAATAACAGTGGTTTAGAGTAGGCGACTTCAACTGCTGAGGAACAACTCATGAACAACCAGTTTGCCGTCATCGGCCTGGGCCTGTTTGGCAGCGCGCTGTGCGAAGAGCTGCAACGGCAAGATGCCGAAGTACTGGCCATCGATATCGACGAGAGCAAGACCCGGCAAATCGCCGCCCTCTGCAATCACGTTATCGTGGCGGATGCCACCGACGAGGCCACCGTGGCCGAGCTGGGACTGGCCAATTTCGATATCGTCTTCGTTGCCATCGGTGACAACCTGGAGACCAGCATCCTCACCACCCTCGTCTTGAAAGAGGCGGGCGTGAAAAAGGTGTGGGTCAAGGCGCGCGACAAGTTCCACGCCAAGATCCTACAGAAAGTGGGCGCCGACAAGGTGATCAACCCGGAGTGGGACATGGGCCGCCGGGTCGCCCAGAGCATGCTGGACAACCGGCTGTTCGACTATCTGGAGCTGGGCCACGACATGGTGCTGACCGAGTTCGTGATTGGCCTGCAACAGAACGGCCGGGAACTGGGCGACTTCCACCTGCTGCAACAGAGCGATTTCCAGCTGCTCGCCATCAAGCGTGGTGACGTGCTGCACAACGTGCTGACCGGCAAGATGGAGCTGCAACTGGGCGACATCCTGATCCTGGCGGGCAACAAGCACGCCATCGACCACTGGCTCGAAACCCTATGATCAACTGGCGCAGCAGCTACGCCTTCGCCCTCCATCGGGAACAGGACTCTCGCTGGAGCGAAGCCCGGCTGATCCTCGGTAGCTTTCTGATCATTCTGCTGATTGGCACCATCTTTCTGGTGCAACCCTCCAGCCACAATGGCGAGGTCACCTTCGTCAACGCCTTGTTTACCGCCACCTCGGCCATCAGCGTGACAGGTCTTGGCGTGGTGGATACCGGCACCGCCTTCACCCTGCAGGGGCAGATTTTCCTGTTGATGCTGATGGAGATCGGCGGTCTGGGCCAGATGACCATGACCCTGCTGCTGATCGCCATCTTCAGCAAGCGGGTCGGTCTGCGCCAACAGGTGCTGGCCAAGGAGGCGCTGGGACAGGAGGGCTCGGTCAACATCATCCAGCTGGTCAAACGGATCGTGCTGTTCGCCTTTATTGCCCAGCTGATCGGTACTGGCATCATGGCGATCCGCTGGGTACCCGAGATGGGGTGGGTACATGGCCTCTATGTCAGCTTCTTCCACGCGGTCTCGGCCTTCAACAACGCCGGTTTTTCGCTGTTTGCCAACAACTTGATGGACTATAGGGACGACCCCATCATCAGCCTGACCATCGCCGGTCTGCTGATCCTGGGGGGGATCGGCTTTACCGTCATCGTCGATCTGGTGCGCAACCGCCGCTGGCGCAAGCTCAAGCTGCACAGCAAGTTGATGCTGCTGATGACCCCGGCGCTGCTGCTGGCCGGTACCCTGATGTTCTGGCTGCTGGAACACAACAACCCCGGCACCCTCGGCAAGGCAGGTATCGGTGGCCAGCTGCTGGCTGCCTTCTTCCAATCTGCCAGTGCCCGTACCGCCGGTTTCAATACCATAGATATCGGGCTGATGACTCCGGCGGCGTTGCTGTTCCTGATGATGCTGATGTTTATCGGTGCTGGTGCCACCTCGACCGGTGGTGGTATCAAAGTCACCACCTTCGCCGTGGTGCTGCTGGCGACCAAGGCATTTCTGACCAAACGGCCCCATGTCACCGCTTTTGGCCGCACCCTGTCGCCCCAGATCGTGACCCGATCGCTAGCCATCATCATTGTCAGCACCATGGTGCTGATGCTGGCGATGTTCCTGCTGATGGTGACCGAGGATCTGCCGTTCGACAAAATCATGTTCGAGACCATCTCGGCATTTGCCACCGTCGGCCTCTCGACCGGCATCACCGCCTCCCTGAGCGAGCCGGGCAAGCTGATCCTGGTGCTGGTGATGATCTGCGGCCGTCTCGGCCCCCTGACCCTGGCCTTTATGCTGGCCCGCCCGGTCGAGACCCGCATCCGTTATCCGGAAGAGAACGTCTATACCGGATGACCGGTTATGAAAACGGGGCAGCCACTGGCCGCCCCGTTTTTTTATTCGGCTTGTTGCTGCGCCTTGAGCCAGCGCCCCGGGCTCACCCCCAGCTCCCGCTCGAATGCCCGACCAAAGGCAACACTGCTGCTGTACCCCGCCCCCAGCGCCACCTGCACCATGGGCTCCCCCGCCAGTAGTTGCTGGCAGGCTCGCGCCATGCGCCAGTGGGTCAGATAACCCAGCGGCGCTTGACCAACCCGCTCTTGAAACCTCGCGGCAAATCGGGCCCGCGACATGCCGGCCTCCCGCGCCAGCGTGGCCACCGTCCAGGGTTCATCCCCACGCTGATGCATCACCGAGATCGCCTTGGCCAACTGGGGATCGGAAATACCTGCCAGCATCCCCTGCTCACACACCCCTTGTTCGACCAGATGACGCAGCAGCAGGATCAACAGTACCTCCAGCAAGCGGGAGATCAGCGGATCCTGCCCGTAGCGGGGGTGAAACGCCTCGTCAAACAACTGGTTCAGCACCGGCGTCAGGGCAGGCAACTCCCTTAGCGGCAGCACCAGCGAGCCCGGTAATGCCAGTTGCAACGGCGATGATCCCCCCTTGCCGAATGCGACATTGGCACACACCAGATCGCAACCCCCCAACGTTCTGGGTTCAAGCTTGTGAGGACGTCCCCGAGGGAACAGGATCAGGGTCGGCTCCTCGAGCAGCAAGCTGGCTCCCCCCTCTTCACGCAGCATGACGGCACCGCTGCGCAGCAGATGAAGATGTCCGCCACTCGGGTAATCATCACTGGAGGAGTTCTGGCACAGGTTGCCGGCGAAGAAGATCTTGGCTTCGGGGGAGGCATGAACCAACAGGGCAGAGAGCGGATCCATATTTGAGACGAATAGTGTTTATTTGCAGACGATGAGTGATAAACCGTATCACGAATGACGGCACACTGTCTCCCGTACCTTCACGACCACAGGAGAAGTTCATGAGCCGTATCCAACCAATATCCCAGCCGCAACCAGCTGCCGCCCAGACCCTGGCCACCCTGCAACGCAATCTGGGTATGGTGCCCAACCTCTACGCCACTCTGGCCCACTCGCCAGCCCTGCTCAATGGCTTCCTGGCCTTTGCCGAGGCGCTTGGCAAGGGGCGCCTCACGGCCTCACAACGGGAGTTGCTGGCACTGGCCATAGGTCAAGCCAACGCCTGCCAATACTGTTTGTCTGCCCACACACTACTGGCGGGCAAGGCCGGATTCTCGGCCCAGGAGATCCGGGCAGCCCGACTCGGCCAGGCCTCGGCTCCCCTTGATCACGCCCTGCTGCAACTGGCAACGGCACAGGTCAACCAGCGCGGGGTCATCAGTGACGAGCAGCTTGCTAGCGCCCGTGCCGCAGGCGTAGATGACGAGCTGCTGCTGGAGGTGCTCGGCCAGGTGGTCGTCAATACCCTGACCAACTATGGCAACCACCTGGCAGCGACCGAGATCGACTTCCCGCCCGTCACTCTGACCACTTAAACAAGGAGCCCCCCATGCAACAACATGACAAAGGCTTTCTGGTCGCCCTGGCGGGCGTGGTAATGACCCTGCTCTGGATCGGCGTCTTCAAGTTTACCCCGACCGAGGCAGCCGCCATCAAACCACTGGTAGCCAGCCACCCCTTGATGAGCTGGCTCTATGGCCCCCTGTCGGAACAGAGCGTATCGAACCTGATCGGGGTGGTCGAGATAGTGATCGCCATCGGACTGGTCGTGGGTCTGTGGCAACCTCGCATCGGTTACTGGTGCAGCATGGGGGCTATCGTCACCTTCCTGGCGACGCTGAGCTTCCTGCTGACTCTGACAGGTGTCTGGAAAGTGGTTGATGGCGTCCCAGTCACCGAGTTCTTCCTGTTCAAGGATCTGGTGTTTCTCGGTGTGGTTCTGCACTACCAGCACAGGATCCGTGCCAGCTTGTCCACTCAGGCAGCCTGACAACAATGCCTTTGGCGCCCGGGATGGGCGCCTTTTTTCGTTATGCCGCCCTGGTCTGGCGCTTGCTGGCCGTCTTGCGCGGTCGGGGCCCGCCAGTCGTGCTGGCCGCCGGACTCTTGCGCCTGGTAAAACGCCGCTTGCCGACACCCGGCGCCTCCTTGGGCAGGGCGCTGAAGCTGGCGCCGGAGTCCTGCCGCGCCCCTTCGATCAGGCCGTTGAGCTGCTCGGTGAGCGGCCCCATAAACTGCTGATAGCTGCCGTGGCGCTCGGCGATCTGGCCGAGGCTCTGCTCCCACAGCGCCGTCATATCCGGCGTGGTGGCCGTCGCAGGCAGCGCCTGCACCAGCGCCCGCCCGGTCGGGGTCGCCTTGATGCTCTTGCCCTGACGCACCAGAAAGCGGCGCTTGAATAGCAGGTCGATAATGCCTGCTCGGGTCGCTTCTGTGCCGAGGCCATCGGTGTCGCGCAGGGTCTTGCGGATCTCGGGATCCTGCACATAGCGGGCGATGCCGGTCATGGCCGCCAGCAGGGTGGCATCGGTGAACGACTTGGGCGGCTGGGTCATTTTCTCCTGCAGTTCGCCCCGCTCGCAGAACAGTTGTTCGCCCTCCTTCAGCGCGGGTAGCGTGCCCGCCTTCTCTTCGTCGTCATCCTCCTCCACCCCGAGCAGCGCCTTCCAGCCCGCTTTGAGAATGCGCCGTGCCTTGGCCTGAAACAGACCACCGGCGATGCGCAGCAGCACCTTGCTGTCGTTGTATTCGAACGGGGGATAGAACTGCAGCAGATACTGGCGGGCAATCAGGCCATAGAGCTTCGCCTCGTCGGCCCCCAGCGTAGCGGGGTTACCCTGCTTCTCGGTGGGGATGATGGCGTGGTGAGCATCCACCTTGCTGTCGTTCCACGCCTTGCTGCGGATCTTGCCGTCCGCCTCGGCAACTGCCTTGGCCAGCGCGGACGCAGTAGCTGCGATGGCGCCGCGCACCTGCTCGGCCCGTTTGAAGTGGTCGGTCGGCAGATAGCGGCTGTCGGAGCGCGGATAGGTGATGAGCTTGTGGCGTTCGTAGAGGCTCTGGCAGATGTCGAGCACTCGCTTGGCATCCATACCGAAGCGTTTGGCGGCATCGATCTGCAGGCTGGAGAGGTTGTAGGGCAGCGGCGCCGCCTGCTTGCGGGCCTGCTCCTCCACCGATTCGACCTGTGCCGGTTGGCCGTTAATCCGACTCACCACCTTGTCGGCCAGCGCCCGGTTGAGCACCCGCCCCTCCTCGTCCTGCCACGGCAGGCAGGCTTCAGACGGCAGCCACTTGGCGGTGAAGCGCTCGTTGCTATCGGTCAGCAGATGGGCCAGCACCTCGTAGAAGGGTTTGGGGACGAAGGCCTCGATCTCGAGATCCCGCCGCACCACCAGCCCCAGCAGCGGGGTCTGCACCCGGCCGACCGACAGCAGCTCGCTACAACCGGCCTTGCGGCCGAGCAAGGTATAGGCGCGGGTCATGTTGATGCCGTAGAGCCAGTCGGCCCGACTGCGGGCCAGCGCGGAGACGGCCAGCGGCACGAACTCCTTGTTATCCCTCAGTTTGTCTAGGGCACGGCGCACTGCAGGCGGGTTGAGATCGCTGATGAGACAACGCTGCACCGGCTTGGTTTTCGGGAAGCCGAGAAAGTCGATCACCTCGTCCACCAGCAGTTGCCCTTCCCTGTCCGGGTCACCGGCGTTGACCACGCAGTCGGCCTGCTTGATCAGCCGCTTGATGACGGTGAGCTGGGTTTTGGTCTTGGGCTTGGCCACCAGCTGCCACTGGGCGGGGATGATGGGGAGATGCTCCATCCGCCACTGCTTGAAGGCGGCGTCATAGGCATCGGGCTCGGCCTGCTCCAGCAGATGGCCGATGCACCAGGTGACCACATCCCCCTGGGCTGTTTCGATAAAACCGTCGCCCTTCTTGTGGGGCTTGGGCAGGGCATCGGCAATGGCGCGGCCCAGCGTGGGCTTCTCGGCGATAAAGAGTCGCATCGGTGGCTACCTGCAATACTGTATATGCAGACAGTATACAACTGCCACCGCGAAAGCCCAACTTCCCCTATTCGTCGAACGGGTGATCGTGGATGGCGGCAAACAGCCGCGCCTGATTGAGCAGCGGCGCATAGTGGAAGGCATTTTCGCCATCTTCCGCCAGCAGGTAGTCGGTCAGCTGTTCGCGCACCGCCTCTTGTAGGGTCTCAAGCCTCCACGGCTTGGCAAGGTAGTAGTGCAACCCGCCGCGATTGACCGCTTCGACGGTGGCCTCCAGCCCCGCTTGTCCGGTCAGCAGCAATTTGCGACTGGCCCGGGTGGTGGCCCGCCGGTTCAGCTCCACCAGAAAATCGACCCCCAGGGTTCCCGGCATGATGTGGTCACAGAGGATCAGCGCCAGCTTGTTGCCGTCGCGTTCCCACTCCTCCACTACCGCTCGCGCCTCATCGACGCTCTCGGCGGCTTCCAGCTCGAAGTGGGAACGGAACAGCGCGAGATCGTGGATCACCGCATCCAGCACTTCCCGCTCATCGTCCACACACAGGATCAGATAGTGTTTGTTCATTGCTCCTCCTTGGCGACATGGTTTGGCACGCCGCGCGATTGATGCTGGCGACGGCTCAGGCCGCATGCTCCTTGTTATTTTGAGGTTCGCCCCCGTAACCGGCCTGCCCCATGCCGTCCAGCGGCAGACAGACCCGCATCCGGGTGTAACGGCCCGGTTCGGAGGCCACCTCGATCCGGCCGTGGTGTTGCTGCACTATCTGCAGCGAAACGCTCATACCAATCCCGAGGCCGAAATGGCCCTCCCGCTTGGTAGTGAAGTTGAGATCGAAGATCCGCTGCCACAGCTTGGGCTCGATACCGCAACCGCTATCCTCGATCTCTACCATGACCCACTCAGGATCCAGCAACCCAGTGCGGATGGTGAGTCGCCCCGGACCGCTCATGGCATCCAGACTGTTGGCGATCAGGTTGGTCCACACCTGCTGCAGGGCGATGGGGTGACAGAGCACCAGCGGCAGCGGCTGGTACTCCTTGCAGAGCTCATGATGCTTGAGGCGGTTTTCGAAAATCATCAGGGTATCTTCCAGCCCCTCGTGCAGATCCACCAGCGAGGGTTCGTCCCTGTCCTGCCGGGCATACTGCTTGAGGCTCTTGACCAGATCGCCGATGCGACGGGCACACACTTCGATATTGCGCAGGAAGCTGCCGGTCTGCTGGAACAGCTCCAGCCGGGAGAGCAGCGCCTCCCGCTCGGCGGCAGTGCGGCTGGCAAACCAGCGCTGCCAGTTCAGCTCGTCATCCAGATTCATCTGCACCGCCAGCCGAGCCTGCTGACGATCGCCAAAACGCCCCTCTGCCAGCCGGGTCTTGTCGCGGATCTCGCTGGTCGAGACCGGCTGGGAAGAGAGCGCCTGACAGAGGGTCTGGTTGCCCAGCCCCTTGATGGGTGCTGGCAGCTCGAGATTGACCAGATCGGGGATGGCGGCCCGCAGAGTCTCGCTGCCACGAATAATGGCCGCCACCGGGTTGTTGAGCTCGTGGGCGACACCGGCTACCAGCTGACCCAGCATCGCCATCTTTTCGCTCTCCACCAGCTGGGCGTGAGCGGCATCGAGGGAGTTGAGGGTCTGTTGCAACCGCATCTCGGTGCGGATGCTGTTTTGCAGGCGGCGGTTGAAGTGGCGCAGCAGCAGGTTGGTAAAGGAGGGGAGCAGTTCGCTGCGCGCCTGCATCACCCGTGAGAATTGCAGCTTGTCGAGCTTGATCACCTCGGCACCGGTCAGAGTCACCCCGGTGGTGAAGGCGGGTTCGCCAGTCACAAAGGACATGCCCCCCACCAGCGAGCCGGTACGGTAGTGCACCACCTCCTGATCGATCCCCTGCTCGTCCCGCTTGCGCAGCACCACCTCCCCCTTGGCGATAAACCAGAGGAAGCTGTTGGGCTCCCCCTCGCGGGTCAGCACATGGCCCGGACTGTAGTGGCGGCAGACCCGCTCCTCGTCATTACCCTCGAAAAACTGATAGAGGCCGTCGATCACCACCCGGGAGAGTTCTTCATCGCTGCAGTGGGTGTAATCCATAAAGCCCTGCCGATAGGCTGCCAACTGACGATCAACGTGGGCTCGCAGCAGCTTCTGGTTGTCGAGCACGGCGGCATAGCTCAGCAGGTCCGCCTCGGGACGCTGCAATACAAAGTGGCTCGCTTGCTCGATCACCTCTCGGCGCAGGCTGCCATCGCGCCAGGGACGTTGCAGGTAGTAGTCGAGACGACCGAGGTTGACCGCCTCGATGATCGATTTCATCTCCGGCTGGCTGCCGAGCAGGATCTTGCGGCACGCCTCGTGACGGCTGCCGAGGCGGATCAAAAAATCGGCCCCGCGGCCATCCCCCAGATCGCTGTCGCACACCACCACGGCCGGCGGCTGCCCCTTGCGCTCCAGCTCCTCCAAGGCCAGCTCCGCCGACCCCTGACCGACCACTACCACCAGCGCGAAATGGCCGAGCAGCGGAGCCAACTCCTGTTCGAATTCGGCCAGCAGCTGGACATTGGCGGCGACACACAGCAGTGAGAAAGGGCTCATCAGCGACACTCCGTTGAGGCTCAATGCCGACTATATCAACGAATTGGACAGGGTTTTGCGAGGGGGCTAACAGCAGCAGCAGAAAGTAAAACAATCATTAAATCGATAACTTTCAAAACTAAATTCTGACAAACCAGTCAATAACAAAACATAAATCACAATGTGACGCACATCTTAAAATTCAAATCATGATTGAGGTCAACACCCCATGAGCTTCCGATGACTACCATACACCTACTACTATGTTGGTATTCATCGACCACAGGACACAGTCCCCATGATTGGAAAACTGATAAGAAAAACCTGGTTCTGGCTCCTGCTGCTGGGCGCCATGCTGGGTATCGCCGCCCTCGGCGTCACCGTGACCGTGCTGCACAAGACCAGCTCCACCGAATTTTGTGTCTCCTGCCACTCGATGCAGACTCCCCTCGCCGAGTATCAGGGCAGCGTTCATTTCCAGAACACCAAGGGGATCCGCGCCGAGTGCGCCGACTGCCACATCCCAGGCGACCCCACCTCCTACCTGTGGACCAAGATCCGCGCCGTGAAGGATATCTATCACGAGGCGATCGGCACCCTGGATACCCCGGAAAAGTATGAAGCCCACAAGCTACGGATGGCCCAGTCCGTGTGGGACGAGCTGAAGGCCAACGACTCCGCCACCTGCCGCAGCTGCCACAGCTATGAGGCGATGGACATTCTGGCCCAGCGCCCCAACGCCCGCGCCGAGCACCCCATCGCCATCAAGGATGGCCAGACCTGCATCGACTGCCACCGCGGCGTCGCCCACATCATGCCCGACATGAGCGGTCTGGCTGCCGCCGGTGCCAGCGAGCTGGCGCAGGCTGCGGCCCAGACCCCGGCCAACGTCACCACCCGCTACGCCATCGCCACCACCCCGCTGTTTCTCGATGCCGCCGCCAAGACCGACGAAGGCACCCTGATGCCCTCCACCAAGGTGGAAGTGCTTGCCAACGAAAACGGCCGCGCCAAGGTGCAGATCGAAGGCTGGCAACAGGATGGTGTGAGCGAAGTGTTCTACGCCGCACCGGGCAAGCGGATCCTCAGCGTACTGGTCGGCGATGCCGCCAAGAAAGCACTGGTCACCGGCCAGAGCGAAACCGACAGCGCCACCAACCTCACCTGGCATCAGGTCAAGCTGACCGCCTGGGTCGACCAGAGCCAGCTCATCGGCGATCAGGGCAAGTTGTGGCAATACGCCTCCACCCTGATGTCCAACAACTGTACCGGCTGCCACGGCCTCACCGCGCTGGATCACTTCAATGCCAACCAGTGGATCGGCGTCATCAAGGGGATGGAATCTCGTACCTCCCTGACCCCGGAACAGGCTCGCATGTTGACCCAGTATGTCCAGAAACACGCCAGTGACATGAGCGCGGCCCACTAAGGCTGGCACAGAGGAAAACCGTTATGACTTTTTTCAATGACAAGAAGACCAATCTGTCCCGCCGCAACCTGCTCAAGGGGCTCGGCGCCTGCGCAGCCCTGCCCCTGCTCGGCGGCATTTTTCCCAAGAGTGCGCTGGCCCAAGCCATCAGCACCGCATTGAGTCAGTTCCCGACCCTGGTTCCCGCCCAGAAGGGCATTCTGACCGGCGCCCACTGGGGTGCCTTCGAGGCGATCGTCGAGGATGGCCGCATGGTGCGCGTCCAGCCGGTGGCCGATGATCCGGCGCCGAACGATCTCATCGACATGGCGCCGTTCCAGGTGCACGCCAAGAACCGCATCAAGTACCCCATGGTACGCAAGAGCTGGCTGGAGCACGGCCCGGGCGCCAAACCCGAGCTGCGCGGCGCCGACGAGTGGGTGCGGGTGAGCTGGGAGAAAGCCATTGAACTGGTGGCCGGTGAAATCCAGCGGGTCCAGACCGACTTCGGTCCACAGGCGATCCACGCCGGTTCCTACGGCTGGAAAAGCGTCGGCATGTTCCACAACAGCCGTACCCTGCTGCACCGCCTGATGAACCTCTCCGGCGGCTTCACCGGCTATGCCGGCGATTACTCCACCGGTGCGGCTCAGGTGATCATGTCTCACGTGATGGGCTCCATCGAGGTGTACGAGCAGCAGACCGCCTGGCCCAACGTGGTCGAGCACGCCGAGCTGGTGGTGCTGTGGGGCGTCAACGCTCAGGCAACCCTGAAGAACAGCTGGAACATGCCGGATCACGAGGGCCAGGCCGGTTTCATGGCGCTGAAAGAGAAGGGCACCCGCATCATCAGCATCGACCCCATCTTCAACGAGACCGCCAAGACGCTCGGCGCCGAGTGGATTGCCCCCAACGCCTATACCGACGTGGCCATGATGTTGGGGGTCGCCCACACCCTCTACAGCGAGAAGAAGCACGATCAGGCCTTCCTCGATCGCTACACCGTCGGCTTCGACAAGTTCCTGAACTACCTGCTCGGCAAGGATGACGGTCAGCCGAAGAGCGCCGAGTGGGCGAGTACCATCTGTGGCGTCGATGCCAAGGTGATCCGCCAGCTGGCCCTCGACATGGCAGGCAAACGCACCATGATCATGGCCGGTTGGGGCATGCAGCGGCAGCAGCATGGCGAACAGCCAAACTGGATGCTGGTGACGCTCGCCGCCATGCTGGGCCAGATCGGCCTGCCGGGTGGCGGCTTTGGCTTCAGCTATCACTACTCTTCCGGTGGCAGCCCCACCGCCAAGGGGGGCATTCTGGCGGGTATCTCCGCCGGCAACGCACCGAAGAACAGTCCGACCTCGATCCCGGTGGCGCGCATCGCCGACTGTCTGGTCAATCCGGGCAAGACCATCGACTACAACGGGCGCAAGGTCACCTATCCGGACCTCAAGCTGATCTATGTGGCGGGCGGCAACCCCTTCCACCAGCATCAGGATACCAACAACCTGGTACAAGCCTGGCGCAAACCGCAGACGGTGATCGTCCACGAGCCCTACTGGACCGCCACCGCCAAGCATGCCGATATCGTGCTGCCGGTGACCACCAGCTACGAGCGCAATGACCTGGAGATGGGTGGCGACTACTCCCAGCGCTACGTCTTCCCGATGCACCAGTGCGTCCCCCCTCAGCACGAGTCACGCAACGACTTCGATATCTTCAGTGCCATCGCCGCCAAGTTGGGGGTGCAGGATCAGTACACCGAAGGCAAGGACGAGATGCTGTGGCTCAAGCAGATGTATGACGGCATGGCGGCGCAGGCTCGTGGTGCCCGGGTGGCACTGCCGCCATTCAACATGTTCTGGGAGTCCAACAACTACATCCGCTTCCCGGTCCCGGAGGCGAACCGCCAGTGGGTTCGACACGCCGATTTTCGCGAGAACCCGCTGCTGAGCCCGCTGGGAACACCGTCCGGCAAGATCGAGATCTTCTCCAACACGGTGGCGGGGATGGGTTATGCCGACTGCGTCGGCCATCCCAAGTGGTATGAGCCCAAGGAGTGGCTGAAGAGCGAGGTGGCGACCCGCTATCCGCTGTCGCTGAACACCTCCCACCCGACCCAGCGGCTGCACTCTCAGCTCGACAACACCCCGCTGCGGGACAAGTACGCCATCGCCGACCGCGAAGCCATCATGATCCATCCGGCCGATGCCAAGGCTCGCGGTATCGCTCAGGGAGATCTGGTGCGCGCCTTCAACGAACGTGGCCAAATCCTGGTGGGGGCGCTCGTCTCAGAGGATATTCGTCAGGGGGTGGTGCGGATCTGTGAAGGGGCCTGGTTCGACCCGGCCAAGCCGGGCGAAGCGGGCAGCATCTGCAAGAATGGCAACGTCAACTGCCTCACCTTCGACGAAGGCTCATCCAGCCTGGCGCAGGGTAACTGCGGCCACATGGCCCAGTTGCAGATTGAGAAGTACACAGGCCCGGTGCTGGCCAATACCGCCCACGCGGTACCGGCCAACGGCTAAGGCGATTGCCACCCAATAAAAACGGCGCCATCAAGGCGCCGTTTCTTTATCTGTCTGCCAAAGCGCAGGCATGGGGATGGGTTTAGAACTCCCCTTCCTCCATATACTCCTGCGCACACTCCACCAACTGCGGCCAGAGCTCTTCCGGCACCCAGGCGTCCGGGTCATCTTCGTCGCCATCGTACTGGCTCCAGAAATAGCGGCGCAGGCCGGAGGCAAACTCGTCGCTGATCTCGGCCAGCTCCGAGAGCGGCCCCAACCAGGCGATGCGACGCAGGCCGGAGGCGAGATCGTTGATGGCATCCATCAGGGTGCGATCGTCGAAGCTCTGCTCCACCAGCAGGGTGAAGCGCTCGCGCGCCTGCTCGGTCTGCTCCTCGTCCAGCTCGCCCACATCGGCCAGCAGGTCGACAAAATCTTCCAGAAGGAACGCGATCAGGCCATCCCTGTCTTCAAACCACTGGATCTGGGCGCCCTTGACCCCCAGCACAGAGGCATCAAACGAATCGTCAAGGTGACACAGTGCCCACGGATCGTCGGTCATGCTTCTCTTCCTCAGGCTAAAACAAATGCCATATGTTATGCCTAGCTCTCGACTCTTGCCACCTTGGGCAACGAGAGGGAGGCGGCCAGACCGCCCAGTTCGGCGCGGCCCATGATGAAACTGCCCCGATAGGCTTCCGCCAGATCGGAGACGATGTTGAGACCCAGGCCCGAACCCGGCACCTTCTCGTCGAGCCGCACCCCGCGCAGCACCGCCTTGGCGATCTGATCCTCGCTCATGCCGGGGCCGTCATCCTCGATACGCAAGGTGATCCAGCCCCCCAGCTCGGCGCTGGAGATACGCAGCTCGCTGGCAGACCACTTGAAGGCGTTCTCCAGCAGGTTGCCTACCATCTCGTCGAAGTCCTGCTCCTCCACCCCGACCGCCAGATTGGCGGGCACTTGCAGATCCACCGTCTTGCCCGGATAGAGGCGGGAGAAGGCGCGGCAGATATACTCCACCCGCGCCCGCACCGGGGTAGAGACCCCGAGGATCTTGGCGGCGCCGGTCACCCGCGCCTTGCCGAGGTGGTAATCGATATGGCGCTGGATCTGGTCGAGCTGCTCGCCGATGGCGGCCTGATCCTCCGGCGGCAATTGAGCCACCTGATTGCGCATGATACTGAGCGGCGTCTTGAGGGCGTGGGCCAGATTGCCGGTGTGGGAGCGCGCCCGCTGCAGCAGCTCGCCGTAGTGGTGCAGCAGCCGGTTGATATCCTCCACCAGTGGCTGGATCTCCAGCGGATAGCGCAGCCGGAACCCCTCCTGATGGCCCTCATGAACCCGTCCCAGTTCGCGGCGCAGCAGGTGCAGCGGCCGCAAGCCGTAGACGATCTGGAACATGAAGCCGAGCACCAGACCGGCAGCGGCAAAGCCGAGGCCGAGGAACAGGCTGATCCGGGTCTTGTTGAGGGTCTGGGTCAGGGCGCTGCTGTCCTTGGCCATCACCAGAGTGAAGACCCGATCCGAACCGGGCAGCAGCACGGTGCGGGTCATGATCAGCAGCGGCTCCTTGTTGGGCCCCTTGCCGACAAAGAGGTCAGGATCGCCAAACGCTGACTTGAGGCCATCGCTCTTCAGGTTGGTATCCCACAGGGAACGGGAGCGCCCCACCACATCGCGGCCCAGCTCCAGCTGCCAGTAGTAGCCGGAGTAGGGTTGATTGAAGCGGGGATCGGAGAGGGAGCCGGTGACCACCGGCAGGCCGGTTTTGGCCACTTCCAGCCGGGAAAGCAGATCATAGAGCTGCAGGCGCAAACCGTCGGCCTCCGCCTCCTGCCAGTAGTTACGCATCATGGTCTGCAGACTGAAACCGGTGGCGAACAGAAACAGCCCGCACCACACCAGCGCGATGGCGACCAGTCGCCCCCGCAGGGTTCTGACCAGCCTCATTCGTTGATCCGGTACCCGAGGCCGCGCACTGTCTCAATCAGATCGGGGTTGGTTTTCTTGCGGATCCGGCCGATGAACACCTCCACGGTATTGGAGTCGCGGTCAAAATCCTGAGCGTAGATGTGGTCGATCAGCTCGCTGCGCGACACCACCTTGCCCCGATGCTGCATCAGGTAACCCAGCACCCGGAACTCGTGGGCGGTCAGCTTGATGGGGGTCCCTTCGTACCACACCTGCGACGCTGCCATGTCGAGGCGCACCCCGCCGATCTCCAGAATGGAGCTGGCATTCCCCGCCGCCCGGCGTACCAGCGCATGCACCCGCGCCACCAGCTCGGCCACCTGAAACGGCTTGGTGAGGTAGTCATCGGCACCGGCGTTGAGCCCTTCGATCTTCTCGTGCAGCTGACCACGGGCGGTCAGTACCAGCACCGGGGTATCGATCCCCTTGCTGCGCCACTCTTTCAGCACGCTCAGGCCATCGCGCCCCGGCAGGCCGAGGTCGAGAATGATGGCGTCGTAGGGTTCGGTCTCACCGAGGAAACCGGCCTCGTTGCCGTCGTGGCAGAGGTCGGTGACAAAGCCGGAGAGGCGCAGCTGTTCGGCCAGCTGACCAGCCAGAATTTTTTCGTCTTCAACAATCAGAATTCGCATGAACAGGCTTCCACACAGGGGTTATTCATCATCCTCGACCGGGGGCTTTGGCGGTTCGAACAACCGTTCCAGATGGTGGCCCTTGGCCCACACCAGCTCAAGGTTGTCGGCCCGATAGGCTACTTTGATCACGCTGTTTTCCCGATCGATGACTCGCAGTTCATAGAGCCAGATACCATCCTCTTCCCCCAGATCCACCCGCAACACCCGCACCGGCAATCTGGATGCCACCTCCATCATTTCGTGGAAGGGCCGAACCCGTCCCTCATGGACAGCTTGCTGCAACAGGGCTTCGTCAGGCGTCAGCGCCTGCGCCAGCACTGGCAACAACAACCCGATCAGAGGGAGCGCTCTATTCATGGATGATTCATCTCCAAAAACCTAACATAATGGCGTTTATAGTCTGCCAGCCATGAATCCGGAATGAATATGATCCCGCGCAGTTTCTTGCTGATCCTTTGCCTGTTGAGTGCCACCAGCTGGGCGGCCCAGAGCCGTCTCGACATGGCCGGGCTGGTCAAGCTCCTGCTGGCGCAAGGGTATCACGACATTCGGGAAGTGGAGCTGGAAGGGGACAAATTCGAGGTCAAAACCCTCAATCGCCAGGATCAGAAGGTGCATCTCATCGTCGATGCCTACACTGGCGAGATCAAACAACAAGAGGCCGATTAGGCCTCTTTTGCATTCCAGCGTCCCCGCATGGGGCACAGCAGCTTCTCCCGCCTCGGCCAGAGCAGGGCGCAGGCCAGCAGCAGGTAGATGAGGGGCTCCCCCCAACCGCTCTTGAGCGACCACCAGTAATGCACCGGCACCAGCAGGGCGATGGCATAGATCCAGTTGTGCAGCTTCTGCCATACGGCGCCCATTCTGCGCTGCAATACCGGCAGCGAGGTGATGCTGAGGGCGGCCAGCAGCAACAGGGCCACCATCCCCACCACGATATAACTGCGCTTGACCAGCTCGCCGCCAATCAGACCCCAGTCAAACTGCAGATCCAGCCCCAGCCACGCCATGAAGTGGAGCAATGCCCAGGCAAAGCACCAGAGCCCGAGGGGGCGGCGCAGCTTGATGAGCTGCCCCTGCCGCCAGCGCTTGGCCAGCGGCGACACCAGCAGGGTGAGCAGCAGCAGGTTGAGCGCCCCCTTGCCGAGGTAGTGGATAAGCTCGGGCACCGGATCGCCCCCCAGCAGACCCGCTGGAATGGCAAAAACCAGCCAGAGCAGGAAGCCGAGTGAGCCCAGATGCACCAGCGCCCGCAAACCGCTGATATGGACCGGTTTCAATCTCAGTACCATTGGCGCAGATCCATCCCCTGATAGAGCGAGGCGACTTCGTCACCATAGCCGTTGAACATCAGGGTCGGCTGGCGCTTGGCACCGAACAACCCGCCCTCGCCGATGAACCGCTCGCTGGCCTGACTCCAACGCGGGTGATCCACCTGCGGGTTGACGTTGGCGTAGAAGCCATATTCGTTGGGCGCCAGCAGGTTCCAGGTGGTGGGCGGCATCTCCTCCACCAGTCGAATGGAGACAATGCTCTTGATGCTCTTGAAGCCGTACTTCCACGGCACCACCAGCCGGATTGGTGCCCCGTTCTGGGCGGGCAGGGTCTTGCCGTAGAGCCCCATGGCGAGGAAGGAGAGCGGGTGCATCGCCTCGTCGATACGCAGCCCTTCGACGTAGGGATACTCGATGCCGCCCCCCAGACTGGAGGCCTGCCCCGGCAGCTGCTTCGGGTCAAACAGGGTTTCGAAGGCGACAAACTTGGCACGACTGGTGGGCTCGGCACGGCGGATGATCTCGGCCAGCGAGATGCCATTCCAGGGCAGTACCATGGACCAGGCTTCGACGCAGCGCAGCCGGTAGATCCGCTCCTCCAGCTCGCTCTTGTTGATGAGATCCCACACATCGAGTGTAAAAGGCTTGGCCACCTCCCCCTCCACCTTGAGGGTCCAGGGTTCGGGCTTGAGGTAATGGCCGTTGCGAGCCGGGTCGGACTTGTCGGTGCCGAGCTCATAAAAGTTGTTGTAACTGGTTGCCTTCTCTTCCGGCGTCAACACCAGATTGGCCGGACGCTCCGCAGGCTTGCTGTTGAGCGGTTTGGTGGCTAATTGGGGAGCATCCTCTTTACCGCGCAGCAGATCGAGTACACCAGCCTGAGTGGGAAACGCCAGGGTGGCTGCGCCCAGACCCAGCCCCTTGAGAATAAGGCGGCGGTCCTGATAGACGGCTTCCGGGGTGACATCCTGTTCGGTGAGGGGGTGGGCGGTACGACGCTTGATCAACATGAAAAACTCCCGGGGCTGAGTGAGGCAGTATGGATAAGACCCGCCCCGGCAGATTTTTATTTCACACAAATTTACATCATGTGGTGCAGGGGCAGTGCCTTGGCCATGGTGCCGACCAGAAACAGGACTACGAACACCAGCAGGGGAACGATCACATTTGGCGCCATCAGACTCACTCCATGAGCAGGACAGGGCCTCCAACTATGGCCGACTGTCAGGCCGGTCACCAATGAATTTTTTTCGCGAGCGCAAGCGTATTCCTGAGTTGAAAAGGGTGATGAAGATCACACACAATTCTGCCCCCGCTTGCCGCCCCGATTGCCGGGGGTAGGCTGCCCATTTTGCGAAGCCAACTGAAGAGTCGCCCCATGAGCCCACTGATCGCCATCGCCATCACCACTGGAATTCTCTCCGCCGTCTGGGGCTGGATTGCCGTCGCGTTCGGCCTTATCTCCTGGGTCGGCTTTCTCGGCTGCACCAGTTATTTCGCAACCAGTGGCGGCTACAAGGCGCTGCTGCAGACCCTCTTCTGCAACACCAGCGGCATGCTGTGGGGATTGCTGCTGATCCATGGCGGCGACCTGTGGGGGGCCGGGGTAGCGGGTTATGTGATGACGGGGGTGGTGGCAACCCTGATGTGTGTGCAGGCCAAGCAGCAGTGGCTCGGCTACATTCCCGGCACCTTTGCCGGTTGCTGCGCCACCTTCGGGGCGGCTGGCGAGTGGCGGCTGATCCTGCCCTCCCTCATCATTGGTGGCCTGTTCGGCTACCTGATGAAGGCGAGCGGCCTCTGGCTCTCCCATAAAACTCAAAAAGCCGAGGCCGCTCCGGCGGTGATTGATCCCGCCTGATTTATCCCTTCGATTTGAAGTTTGCCGCCTCGATACCGTGCCGATTCAATAGCTTGTAAAAATCGGTACGGTTTCTGCCCGCCATGTTGGCCGCCAGGGTCACGTTGCCCTCGGTGGTGCGCAGCAAACGGATCAGATACTCCTTCTCGAATTCGGCCCGCGCCTCGTTGAACGAGGGGATGCCGCCACCACCGCCGCTCAGGGCGGACTCCACCATGGATACCCCGATCACCGGACTGCAACAGAGGCTGGCGAGCTGCTCCACCACGTTGCAGAGCTGGCGCACGTTGCCGGGCCAGGCGGCGGCCGCCAGCATCGCCAGCGACTCCGGCGAGAAGCCCATGGCGGCGCAGTCGCTGTGGCGGCTGCGGTAGTCATCGAGCGCCTGACGGGCCAGCAGGGGGATATCCTCGCTACGAGCACTGAGAGACGGCAGGGTGATATTGGCGACGTTGAGGCGGTAGAAGAGATCTTCCCGAAAGCGCCCCTCCTCCATCGCCTTGACAAGATCCTGATGGCTGGAGCTGAGCACCCGCACCTCCGGCGTGCCCTGACCATACTCCTCCATCACCTGCAGCAGCTTGGCCTGCAGGGATTCGGAGAGGCTGCCAATCTCGTCGAGAAACAGGGTCGCCCCCTTGGCCTGCTCGAACAGACCGGACTGGCCATCTTCACCAAACAGCTGCAAGTCGAGTGACGCCCACGGAATGGCGGCACAGTTGATGGTATGGAGCGGCTTGTCGCGCCGCTGGCTGGCCTGATGCAGCGCCTGTGCCATCGCCCCCTTGCCGGAGCCTGACGGCCCCATGATCAGCACCGGCACCTCCATGGTGGCGATGCTGTGAGCCTGGATCAGCAACTGCTCCAGCTGGGGATTACGGGTCAGGATCAGCGACTGCCACTCCTGCTGCTGTTTCGGCCGGGTCAGGCTCAGCGCATGTTCGATGGTGGCGAACAGCTCATCCTTGTTGATGGGTTTGGTCAGGAAGCTGAATACGCCGGAGCGGGTCGCCTGAATGGCGTCCGGGATAGTGCCGTGGGCGGTCATGATGATCACCGGCAAACCCAGCCACTGGGCCTGGATCCGCTCGAACAGCGCCAGACCGTCCATGCCGGCCATCCGCAGATCGCTCAGCACCAGATCGGCCCGTTGCTGACGCAACCGGTCGAGGGCCCCTTCCGCACTGTCGGCGGTATCCACTTCATAACCCTGACTGCGCAGCCGCATGCTCATCAGTTTGAGCAGGCTGACATCGTCATCCACCAACAGGATCCGGCTCATGGTATGACCTCACGAGTCTCGTTCAGCTTGCGCTGGTTGAGCTGGTCGTCGATAGCGGTCAGCTGCTCGATCTGGCGGCGCAGCCGCTGGATCTCCCGACTCTGGTCATAGCGACGGCTGTCGCGGGCCAGCAGCTGCTCGCCGAGGGCGATCCAGCTGCGCAAAAAGGCCTGCGCATCGAGCCCCAGTTCGGGCAGCATCTGCTTCAGGCGCGCCAGACCGGCGGTGCGATTGGCCACCGATTCGGCGGGGTGGGAGTCCACCATGGCCAGACTGACCCGGCTCTCCAGATCGTCAGCCCCTTTCAGACGCTGACGCTCCTGCACCCGTTGTTGGGGGTGACTGGCCAGCAGCCAGTCGGAGTATTGCAGACGCACCTGCATCTCCTTGTTGGCAAACTCCATCCGCTTGGCAAAAGCGATATCGGAGGACTCCCGCTGTGCCTGTTGCGGCAGCAAGGAGCAACCCGCGAGCAGCCCTGCCATCAGAGCTGGAAATACGCGTTGTATCTTCATAGTCCTCATTTCAACGTCAACCTGAAACAGACATCCGCCTGTTCATCCTCTACCAGAACCAGTTCCCCCCCTAGGCTGTTGGCAGACTCGCGGGCGATGGAGAGGCCCATGCCCGAGCCTTTCAGGAGGCCTTGCCGCACAGTGCTGCCCTGCTCAAAGGGTTCAAAAATGCGTTGCTGATCGGCCACGGGGATCTTGGGCCCCTCGTTGGCCACTTCCAGCCAGCTTATCTGTTCATCCTGCCCTGCCCTGATCCAGATATTGCCTCCGCTGGCGCCGTAACTGACGGCGTTGGAGAAGAGGTTATCGAGGATCAGTCGTAGCCGGTAGGGCTCCGCCCACAGGGTCACTGGCACGGTCGGCAAGTGTACACGGATCTGCTTGGACTCCAATGCCAGCCGGTACTCGGCAGACAGTTCTGACAACATCGGCAGCAGGGGAACGGGCTCCAGTTCGAAGGCCTCCTGCTGGCTGAGCCGGTTGAAGTCGAGCAGCCGCTCGATCAGGGTCTGCAAACGCCGACTGTTCTCGTCGAGCATCTGGCAGATCTCCAGCTGATCCGCCGTCAACGGCCCGACCAACTGCTCGCAGAGCAGATCCGTCCCTTCCCGCAGCACCGCCAGCGGGGTCTTGAGCTCGTGGGAAACATGGCGCAGGAACTGGTATTTCTGCAGCTCCAGCTCCTTGAGTTTGTCGTGCAGCCAGAGGATCCGCTCCCCCAGCAATACCAGCTCGGCAGGGCCATCAACCGGCTTGGGATCGGGTTCGACCCCGGCTCCCAGGCTCAAGATGCGCGACTCAATCTGTCGTACCGGATGAATAATGAGGTAGGTGAAGATAAAGACCAGCAGCAGGCTGATCGCCGCTACCGCTCCACTCACCCACCAGAGCTCGCTGGTCAGTCCGGCGATGGTGAGCTGCACCCGATCCATGTGTTCGTCAACCCGGCTGCGGGTGACTATTTCGAGCTGCTTGTTGGCATCGTTGAACTGCTCAAGCTTGTCCCCCGCTACCGCCGCACGGGCCAGCGCGGCATCCTGCAGGCTGTCGAGCCAGGCCAGCCCCTGATCGAGCCCGCTGTAGAGCTGGCCGTCGGTGATGGAGTTGCGGTGTTCCGCCAGCAACACCCGATACCCGTCGAGTTGCTGCTGGTAGCTGGTGAGACTGCGGCGATCCCCCAGCACCGCGAAGCGGCGCAAGGTGCGTTCGATATCGATGGCTTGCGCCGTCAGCAGCGTGGCGCGGCGGGTATCCTTGACCGCCCGCTTCATCTCGTCGCTGGTGAGCTGACTGAGGTGGGCAAGGGAGGTACTGTTGTGCCAGATCATCCCGCCAAGGGGCATCAATAACAGCGTAAACCCCATCAATACCACCTGTAGCAGGGAGCGCGGGCGAACCTTGGTCATCATCTCTTCTCTTGCATTCAAACCGGTGGGCCAGCATAGCGGTAGCCCCAAAAAAACAAAACCGGCCCACAGGCCGGTTAGGATTATCAGACTAACGCCAAATCACGCCAACGCGACAGATGCTAGGCAGATAGTGAGGATCAGCCCCAGCGCACCCGAGGCGGTCAACAGCGCCCATTTCAGCTCCACACTCATGCAAACCTCCTTTCTGCCAATCAGTGCCGGATCACAATAGATAATGGAATGTTAAGTCATAGTTAATCCGATAACCGTGAGCTGCGTATACATTTCAGATGAAGCCAACCCCTGGAAGGTGAACATGTTCTATCTGTGTAGCATTGGTTCCAATATTGACCCGCATATCCATGTCAGCCGCGCGCTGGCCGAGCTGCTTGCGAACGTCGGTCCCCTGCGGCTGAGTTCGGTGATCCGCACCAAGCCGGTGGGAATGCACTCTAGCCACGACTTTCTCAACTGCCTGTTGGTGGTGGAGAGCTCGCTCGATGCCACCCGCCTCAAGCAGCACTTTGTCGCCCTGGAAGTGGCTCACGGCCGGGATCGCAGCGATCCGCTCTGCAAGGTGCACGATCGGCCGCTCGACATCGATATTCTGGCCAGCAACACGCACGGTGACTTTGCCTCGGCAGAGGTCGATTCCTATCTGGCGGAGCTGCTGGCCGAGCTCTACGGCCATGGCAAGGCGCATGACCCCAAGGTGGCGCTTCAAGTCGCGCTCCCGGGCCCGTCGGGCCAGCTCACGCCCGGCAAGGGCGGGCTGACCCGGCAGGTCGGGCTGGAGCCGCTGGTGCTTGGCAAATCGTCAGAGAGTGGCCAGCGCGCGCCCGCCATCTACCTTGATGCTGGCCCCCGTCATATAACTGTTTCCCACCAGTAGCTGCACCGCCTGCCAGATGGGCTCAAGCCCCCCCTCCCGCGCCAGCGGCGTTTTCGCCAACACCTGCTGGCGCCATGCCTCGTCATGCTCGTCGAGAAACAGAATGGGCCCCGGCTCTATGGTGTTGACCCGCACCGCAGGCGCCAGCTCGCGGGCAAAGCTCATGGCCAGTGAATGGGCACCTGCCTTGGTCGCTACATAGCTGGCAAAACGCGGGGCCGGAGCGTGGATGTAGATATCGGTGATGTGGATGATGCTGGCGTTGGCATTGCTCGCTAATTGCGGCGCCAGCGCCCGGTTGAGCTGGAAAGGGGCCGCCATGTGCACCCGGTAGAACTGCTCAAACTGGGCCAGCTGCGCCGCCGGATCGGCCGCCTGCGGCTCGAAGGCCGAGGCGTTGTGGATCACCAGCGCCAGATCCTGATGAGCCGCCAGCACATCGATCAGCTTGCCAACGTCCTCTTCCCGGCCAAAATCCGCCTGCACCAGCTCGACCCCCAGCGCCGCCAAGGTGGCCAGCTCCGACCGCTCGCTGCGATAGCAGCCCGTCACCTGCCAGCCCGCCGCCACTAGCTGCTCACAGAGATAAAACCCCAGTCGACGGCCACAGCCCGTTACCAATGCACGCATACGATCTCCTTTCCCTTTCATGGTCTTGCATGAACGAAGCCCGCCTGCCAGCGGATCACCGCCAATGGCTTGTGCCTATCAATCCCTACGGCACAAGCCATTGGTCGCGGGCCCCCGGCCGCGCCATAGTGGCGGCATCCCCTCTTGCGGAGTCACCACCATGCTGAAAGTGCACCACCACATGGGTCGCCTGACCCACTCCCTCACCGCCGGACTCGGCTTGGCCGAAGCGCTGGATCGCCTGCATCAATCGGGCCTTGGCGGCTTGCCAGTGCTGGATGAGCAGAAACGGCTGATCGGCTTTCTCTCCGAACAGGACTGTATCCCCAGCCTGCTCACCGGCAGCTATCACTGCGACACCCGTACCCGGGTGGAGGATCTGATGAACCGCACGCCCCTCTCGGTCGGGCCGGATGACAGCATTCTGGAGCTGGCTCGCCAGATGGCCGATGCCAAGCCCAAGATCTACCCGGTGCTGCAACAGGGCAAGGTGATCGGCATCATCAGCCGCCGTCAGGTGATGCAGGCCCTCAACCAGCAGATGAAGGTGTGCCAGCAGACCTAGATCTGATAACGCCCCTTGTCACCGATATCGAAGTGCAGGGGCATTCGCCACTTGGCCAGCGCCAGCAAGGTCAACAGGGCCCCGCAGACCAGCGCCACCAGTGCGGCGGCCCACTCCACCCGCAACCACTCCAGCAGCCATAACGCCGGCAACAAAATGGGCACCAGCTTGATGCCGGGAATGGCGAAACAAAACTGCTCCTTGAACGCCAGCCCGGAGAGCGTCGCCAACGCCGCCCCCAGCACCAGCGCATCCGGCGCCCCCACCGCAGCCAGGGCCAGCGCGCCCCAACCAACCCCCTGCAGAATCAAGCGAATCCGCTTGTCGTAGATATGCAGCGAGAAGCCGCAGATTGCGCTTGCCACTGCCAGCGACATCAACCATTGTGCCGACGGGAGCAGTGCCACCCTGCTCAGCAGCGCCGCACCGCGGCAAAGCAGCAACAAGGCTGCCGCACTCAAGCCAAGGCGGTAGAGCGAGACGGTCAACTTGTCGATCCCGTCCAGCGGGCTCTCGATTTCAGGATTTGCCATAAACAGTCGCTTCTAACGAATCAGGTGCCATCCAATATACTGGAATCAGGTCTTGGAATATCTTCAAACGGGCTCAGGATACGTAGTTTGCGTGTGATCCCCCTGTTTTGGTTGCTGCTTCCACTCGGATTGTCCGCCAAAGAGCTGGTGATCTGCGGCACCATGGAGTCCCCGCTCAAGTATCTCGATGCCGATCAGAAACCCCGCGGACTCGATATCGATATCGATATCGTCACCGCCATCTTCGACAAGCTGGAGACGCCTTTCAGGATCGAGCTGGCTGATTCGGGAGCGCGTCTCACCCGCAATACCGAAACCGGCGCCTGCGATCTGGTGATGACCCACTCCTACAAGGCGGAACGGGAAAGCTATCTTATCTATCCCCAGCAGGCCCATATCCGCCACAGCTGGCACTTCTTCGTGCGCAAGGCCGACCTGCTGAAGATCCGCTACGAGACGCTGGCGGACCTCAAACCCTGGCGCATCGGGGTGACCAAGGATTTCTCCTACACCCCTGAACTGGCCGCGGCGATGGCCGACCCGGCCTATCAGTTTCAGGAGATCACCATGAACCAGCTGCAACTGCGCAAACTGCTGGCCGGGCGCATCGATACCGTGCCGATGCCGCTGGTCACCGCCTTCACCCAGATCAAGGAGGAGGGGCTGACCGGCAAGGTCGATTACCTGCCAAAGCCGCTCAAGAGCAGCCCCTATTTCAATACCTGGACCCGCGCCAGGGCCGACGAGAATACGCCCGCCCAGATGGCGGCCTACGATGCCGAGCTGCTGCGCATGAAGCGCAACGGCAGCCTCAAGGCCCTCTACGACAAGTACGCCATCCCCTATATCGAACCCTGATCAGGGGTCAGGGTTTCACATCCCGCAGGATCGGGTTCTGCAGTGAAATCAGCGTTTCAGTGGACTGGATCTCATCGATGGTCTGGATCTTGTTGATCAGCACAATCTGCAGTTCGTCGATGGAGCGGGTCATCACCTTCATGAAGATGCTGTAGTGGCCGGTGGTGTAGTAAGCCTCCACCACCTCGTCCAGCGCTTGCAGCTTGGCCAGTGCCGAGGGGTAATCCTTGGCACTCTTCAGATTGATCCCGATAAAGCAGCAGACGTCATAGCCCAGCTTCTTCGCGTTCACTTGCACCCGCGTCCCCTCGATGATCCCCGCCTGCTTCATCTTCTCCACCCGCACATGGATGGTGCCCGGGCTGACAGCCAGTTGTTTAGCCAACTCGGCATAAGGGATCCGCGCATTCTCCATCAGGGCGGTGAGGATGGCCTGATCGAGATTATCGATCCGGTAATTTTCCGGCATTTTTTTGCCCTCCCGTTAGCGATACATCATTAAAAACACCCTAATTTTGAAGAAAAAAACACACGAAGCCTATTTCTATTATCGAATATTGAATTTAGTTGGCAATCCGTTGAAGAATCACCACATCCAACGGGGTTTGAAACAGGAATTCAGCATGAAACAGCACTACATTCGCAGCCAACAGCAGATCAGCTTCGTCAAAGAGATGTTCTCCCGCCAACTCGCCCAGCAACTGGGTCTGATGGAGGTGCAAGCCCCCATTCTGAGCCGGGTCGGTGATGGCACTCAGGACAACCTCTCTGGCCACGAGAATGCAGTGCAGGTCAAAGTAAAAACCCTGCCGGATCACAGCTACGAAGTGGTCCATTCACTGGCCAAATGGAAGCGCCAGACCCTGGGGCGCTTCGGCTTCGGTCCGGGCGAAGGGATCTACACCCACATGAAGGCACTGCGTCCGGATGAAGACAAGCTTACCCCCATCCACTCCGTCTACGTGGATCAGTGGGACTGGGAGAAGGTGATGCCGAGCGAGCGCCGCGATCTGGCCTATCTGCAGGAAACCGTGCGCGGCATCTGGGCCGCCATCAAGGCCACCGAGCGCGCGGTCTGTGCCGAGCATGAACTGACCCCCTTCCTGCCAGCGGAGATCCAGTTCCTGCACAGCGAAGAGCTGCTGACCCGCTACCCGAACCTCGACGCCAAGGGGCGCGAGCGTGCCATCGCCAAAGAGCTGGGGGCCGTGTTCCTGATCGGCATCGGCGGAGCCCTCTCCCACGGTGAGCGTCACGATGTGCGTGCCCCGGACTATGACGACTGGAGCAGCCACAGCGAGCTGGGACTGGCAGGCCTGAACGGCGACATTCTGGTGTGGAACCCGGTGCTGCAAGACAGCTTCGAGATCTCCTCCATGGGGATCCGGGTCGATGCCGAGGCGCTGCGCCGCCAGCTGGCCATCACAGGCGACGAGGATCGCCTGCAGTACGACTGGCATCAGGATCTGCTGGCCGCACGGATGCCGCAGACCATCGGCGGCGGCATCGGCCAATCCCGTCTGGCCATGCTGCTGCTGCAAAAAGAGCATATCGGTCAGGTACAGGTCGGCGTCTGGCCAGCCGAGATGAAAGCCGCCGTGCAAGGCATGCTGTAACGATTGAAGGCCATGCCGGCGACATCGCAGCCGGCATGGCAACAGGCAAGTGGCCGTCGGGGTTGAGCGAGCGCATCCCCGGCAGGCTGTAAGACGCAAGGCCGTTAGCGGTTTTGTTTCGAAATCGGGGGCTTGCCCCTGCGACCCGCTCAACCCACGTCAGGTCGCTTCACTACATTCCTCCCGGCAATCTTCGGATTGCCGTTTTTTTTACGCCCGAATCCCCGCCACCAGATATGACAACGCCAGCCCGAGGGCTGGCGTTGCAAACATCGATGCGAGACTGGTTACTGGGTCATGGTCAGGCCGTTGCTGTCGGCCCCCAGCAGCAGTTTTTTGCCCGGCACGATGCGACCGGAGAGCAGCGCCTGAGCCAGCGGGTTCTCCACCTTCTGCTGGATCGCCCGCTTGAGGGGTCGTGCCCCGTACACGGGGTCGAACCCGGCGTGAACCAGCTTGTTGAGCAACGCTTCGTTCACCTCCACCTCGTAGCCCTGAGCCTCCAGTCGGCCCATCAGGCTCTTGAGCTGGATGCGGGCGATGGACTTGATGTGCTCCTCGCCGAGGGGGTGGAACACCACTGTCTCGTCGATCCGGTTGATAAATTCCGGCCGGAAACTGCGGGTCAGCACCTCCATCAGCATGGCCTTCATCTCGTCGTAATCCTTCTCGGAACCCTCTTTTGCAAAAGAATGCTCCTGAATCAGATCCGAACCGAGGTTGGAGGTCATGATGACCACTGTGTTGCGAAAATCAACGGTACGACCCTGACCATCGGTCAGGCGGCCATCATCCAGCACCTGCAGCAGAATGTTGAAGACATCGGGATGCGCCTTCTCCACCTCGTCCAGCAGGATCACCGAGTAGGGACGACGGCGTACCGCCTCGGTCAGATAACCGCCCTCTTCATAACCCACGTATCCGGGAGGCGCTCCCACCAGACGGGCCACGCTGTGTTTCTCCATGAACTCGGACATATCGATCCGCACCATGGCATCCTGGGTATCGAACAGGAACTCGGCCAGCGCCTTGCACAGCTCGGTCTTGCCCACCCCGGTGGGCCCCAGGAACAGGAAGGAGCCGATGGGGCGATTCGGGTCGGACAGCCCGGCGCGAGAGCGACGAATGGCGTTGGAGACCGCATCAACCGCCTCTTCCTGACCGATCACCCGGCTGTGCAGCTGATCTTCCATCCGCAGCAGCTTGTCGCGCTCCCCTTCCAGCATGCGGGCCACCGGAATACCGGTCCAGCGGGCCAAGACGTCTGCAATCTCCACATCGGTGACCCGGTTGCGCAGCAGGCTGGTCTCCTGCATCTCGGCCTGAGTGGCGAGATCCAGCTGTTTCTCCAGCTCGGGAATGCGGCCGTACTGCAGCTCGGACATCCGGCCCAGGTCACCTGCGCGGCGCGCTACATCAAGATCCTGACGAGCCTGCTCCAGCGCAGCCTTGATATGCTGGGTGCCGGCGAGTGCGGCCTTCTCAGCCTTCCACACCTCGTCCAGCTCGTTGTATTCCCGATCTTTTTCGCCAATCTCCTGATTGATCAGCTCCAGACGCTTGCGGCTGGCGTCATCGTCCTCCTTCATCAGCGCCTGCTGCTCCAGCTTGAGCTGGATGATGCGCCGCTCGAGACGATCGAGCGCCTCGGGCTTGGAGTCGATCTGCAGCCGGATGCTGGCCGCCGCCTCGTCGATAAGGTCGATGGCCTTGTCCGGCAGCTGGCGATCCGCGATATAGCGGTGCGACAGCTGGGCCGCTGCCACGATGGCCGGGTCGGTGATCTGCACATGGTGGTGCAGCTCGTAACGCTCTTTCAGGCCGCGCAGGATGGCGATGGTGTCCTCCACGCTCGGCTCTTCCACCAGCACCTTCTGGAAGCGACGCTCCAGCGCGGCATCCTTCTCGATGTACTGGCGGTACTCATCCAGGGTGGTGGCGCCGACGCAGTGCAGGTCGCCACGGGCCAGCGCAGGTTTCAGCATGTTGCCCGCGTCCATGGCCCCCTCACCCTTGCCGGCGCCGACCATGGTGTGCAGCTCGTCGATAAAGAGGATGACGTTGCCCTCCTCCTTGGCCAGATCGTTCAGCACGGCTTTGAGCCGCTCTTCAAACTCGCCGCGATATTTGGCTCCGGCCACCAGCGCCCCCATATCGAGGGAGAGCACCCGCTTGTTCTTGAGCCCTTCCGGCACCTCGCCGTTGATGATGCGCTGGGCTAGCCCCTCGACGATGGCGGTCTTGCCGACACCGGGGGCACCGATCAGCACGGGGTTGTTCTTGGTGCGGCGTTGCAACACCTGAATGGTACGGCGGATCTCGTCATCACGGCCGATCACCGGGTCGAGCTTGCCAAGTTCGGCCCGCTCGGTCAGATCGATGGTGTACTTCTCCAGCGCCTGGCGGTTCTCCTCGGCGTTGGCATCCTCCACCTTCTTGCCGCCCCGCACCTTGTCGATGGCCGCTTCGAGTTTTTCCTTGGTCAGCCCCTGGGCACGCAGCAGCTCGCCCAGCGTGCCCTTCTCGTCGAGGGCCGCCAGCACGAACAGTTCGGAGGAGATGAACTGATCCTTGCGCTGCTGGGCCAGCTTGTCGCAGACGTTAAGCAGGCGGCCGAGGCCGTTGGAAAGTTGTACGTCCCCTTCCACACCGCTGACGCGCGGCAGGCGATCCAGCTCCTCGCCGAGGCGGGAGCGCAGGGCATTGATATCCATCCCGGTCAGGGTGAGCAGCGGACGGATAGAGCCGCCATCCTGATTGACCAGTGCGGTCATCAGGTGAACGGGTTCGATAAATTGGTGGTCACGACCCAGTGCTAAAGACTGGGCATCGGAAATAGCAATCTGGAATTTGCTGGTAAGGCGATCGAGGCGCATTGCACTCCCCCTTCAAACAGGCAGACGCCGCTTGCGCGGCAAACAACATAACTTTCTGAGATGAAAGATGAGGCCCGTACGGACTATTTCAAGGGGTGGGGCTGGTTATTTTTTCTGCAAAGTGGGGAGAGGGCAGGATCCCCGCCTCTCTCATACGGATCTGTTATTGAGAGAGAGACGGGGTATTACTTGGCGGGTGATTGCTTAGCGGGCCAACCAGATGAGGGAGGCCATCCGGCCGGTCTGGCCGTCGCGACGATAGGAGTAAAACTGCTCGCTATCGCTGAAGGTGCAGTATTCGCCGCCATAGACGGCGATGACGCCGGCGCGGGCAAGGCGCAGCCGGGCCAGCCGGTAGATATCCGCCAACCATTTGCCGTCGTTGGACGAAGGGACGAACGCCGCTTCTGCTTCAGCCTGCTCAGCCATAAAGGCCTCGCGCACCTCTCCCCCCACTTCAAATGCAGTGGGGCCAATGGCCGGGCCCATCCAGGCCAGGATCTCGCTCGGCTCGCAGCCCATGGCGGCGATGCTCGCCTCCAGCACGCCCCCCTGCAGTCCACGCCAGCCGGCATGGGCGGCGGCCACCACAGTACCCGCCCGATCGCAAAACAGCACCGGCAGACAGTCGGCGGTCATCACAATGCAGGCCTGATCCCTCTCATGGGCGCAGGCGGCATCGGCATCCGGCGCCTGCTCATAATGGCGGCTGACCGGATGAACGACGGTGCCGTGTACCTGATTGAGCCAGTTGAGGGTGCCGGGGATTTCAGCGGCCTGCTGCAAGCGGGCACGATTTACCTCGACGCGAGCCGGTTCATCCCCCACGTGAGCCCCCAGATTGAGGCCGGCAAAGACCCCTTCACTGACGCCGCCATCCCGGGTGGTCGACAAGGCTCTGACGTTGTCAGGTGCAGGCCAATCGGGTTCGATCCATTTCATCTGTGACTCCTTCAATTCACCGCTATAAAAAACGGGGCTCCTGCAAGGGAACCCCGTTTGGCATCTCTTCGGGCCGGCTGACGGCAGAAACCGACGCAGGCCCTATCGCATCAGTTCCAGACTAAATCATCCGGATTGGCCAAGGTGTCAGCGCGCAGCACTTCCATCAGATCCACCATGTCCTGCGGCGTCTCGGAGTGCCACTGCATCACTTCACCCGTGATGGGGTGTGCCAGTTGCAGCATGGTCGCATGCAGCGCCTGACGGTTGAAGCTGCGCAGCATCTGGGTCAGCTCGGGGGTCGCGTTGCGCAACAGGCGCAGACGACCACCGTAAGCGGGATCACCCACCAGCGGGTGCTTGATGTGGGCCATGTGGACACGGATCTGGTGGGTACGACCGGTCTCCAGACGCAGACGCAGACGGGTGTGGCCACGGAACTTCTCGTGCACCCGGTAGTGGGTCACGGAAGGACGACCATTGGGCACCACGGCCATATGGGTACGCTGGGTCGGGTGACGGCCGATGGGCGCATCAACCGTACCACCTGCGGTCATGTGACCGATGGCGATCGCTTCGTACTCACGGGTGATCTGGCGCGCCTGCAGCGCTTCCACCAGATGGGTCTGGGCGGGTACGGTCTTGGCAACCACCATCAGACCTGTGGTGTCTTTATCCAGACGGTGCACGATACCGGCACGGGGCACCTCGGCAATGCCGGGGTAGCGGTGCAGCAGGGCGTTGAGGATGGTGCCATCGGGCGTGCCGGCGCCCGGGTGGACGACCAGACCGGCCGGCTTGTCGATCACCAGAATGTGTTCGTCTTCATAAACGATGTTGAGCTCGATCTCCTGGGCATCCCAGCGGGTATCGGCTTCCAGCTCGACATTCACATGCACCTGCTGCCCGGCCAGAATCTTCTCGCGCGGGGTGTTGGCAACCTGACCGTCCAGGGTCACTCTGTCCTGTAAAATCCACTCCTTGATGCGGGTGCGGGAGTAGTCTGGAAACAATTCGGCCAGGGCCTGGTCGAGTCGCTGCCCGAATTGGTGATCCTGGAATTCGCCTGTCAGTTCAATATGCTGGCTCATGTATGGTCTCTTGAGCGGGGGGTATCAATTCGAAATAATCCGGGTATTCTAGCTTTTCTTTTAGCCAAGCATAACGGATACTTTGCCAATTTCGTGGAAATGGACCGGATGTTGTTGATGGGAAAGAAGTCTCACCTGCTGATGTCGCTCGCCTTGGTCGCTACCTTGATCACAGGCTGTTCCAGCACCAAACCCAAGGTACCCGACGAACCGCCGGAGACCCTGTACCAGAAAGCACGCCTCAAACTGGACGTTGGCAATTACGTGCAAGCCACTGAATTGCTGGAGGCTTTGGACTCTCGCTACCCGTTCGGCGCCTACTCCAATCAGGTGCAGCTTGACCTCATCTATGCCTACTACAAGCAGGATGACACCGCTCAGGCGATCGCCAATATCGACCGTTTTATCCGCCTCAATCCGGCGCATAAAAATATTGATTACGTCTTCTATATGCGCGGCCTGACCAACATGGCGGCGGATTACAACTTCTTCCAGAGCCTGTTCGGTATCGATCGGGACGACAAAGACCCGGCTTATGCCCGTCAGGCCTTCCAGGACTTCAAGACCCTGCTGCAGAACTACCCCAACAGCGTCTATGCCGCCGATGCCCGCGCCCGCATGATTGGCCTGAAAAATCGTCTGGCCAAATATGACCTGAGCGTGGCCGAGTATTATGTGAAGCGTGATGCACTGGTCGCAGCCGCCAACCGGGCCAAGCTGCTGGTCGAAACCTACCCCGACACAGCCGAAACCGAGAAGGCACTGGAGATCATGGTCGAGTCTTACGACGCCCTGAAGATGCCGCAGCTGGCCAAGCATGCCCGCGAAGTGCTGGCCAAGAACTACCCGGAGAACCGCCTCGGCCGTAGCTGAGTGATACGGATAAACCGGTAACAAAAAACCGATGCCTTGGCATCGGTTTTTTTATCGCTGCAGTTTACCCTCAGCTGTTACCCGCTGAGCTGGTTCAGCATGACGGTGCCCTCCCTGCACCGTCACCGCAGCTCTTACTTCGCGACGTTACCCGCCACGTTCAGGGCATCCCAGGTGCGGGAGAAGGGCGGCGCGTAGGCAAAGTCCAGCATGCCGAGCTGCTCGGTGGTTACCCCCATGGTGATGGCCACTGCCAGCGCGTCGATGCGGTGTACCGCCCCCTTGCGACCGAGGATCTGGCCCCCCAGCAGCCGCTTGCTACCCGCCTCGTAGACCAGCTTGACGTGGATGTCGGACTGGCCAGGGCAGTAGTTGGTGTGGCACTTGTCCTTGATCACCACGGTGCGATAGTCGATGCCCATCGCCTTGGCTTCCTGTTCGGAGAGGCCGGTACGGCCCGCCTCCAACCCCAGTACCTTGAGCGCAGCAGAACCCAGAGTGCCCGGGAACTCTTGCTCGGCACCGGCCAGGTTCTCACCCACCATGCGGCCCAGCTTATTGGCGATGGTGGCGAGCGGTACATAGACCTGCTGCTGCTTGACGCTGTGCCAGACACTGGCACAGTCACCGGCCGACCAGACGTTGGCCAGCGAGCTGCGTCCCTGACGGTCCACCTTGATGGCGCCGTTGCCGAGTCGTTCGATGCCGGTATTAGCCAGAAACTCGGTGTTGGGCTTGACCCCGGTGCAGACCACCACGATATCGGCCTCGTACTCGCCCTGGCTGGTGCGCACGCCGGTCACCCGACCATCCCCCAGCAGTGCTTCAACTCGCTCACCCAGATGGAGAGAGACCCCCTGCTCGCGCAGTTCGGTTTCGATGTGCTGGGTGATCTCGCCATCAAACGCATCGGGGATGACCCGCTCCGCCAGCTCGATAAGACGCACCTCTTTACCCTGATGGACCAGCGCCTCGACCACTTCCAGCCCGATAAAGCCGGAACCGATCACCACGGCGCGGCGATTGTTCTTGTCCTGTACCGCCGCCTTCAGCGCCAGTCCGTCGGCCATCCGGCGCAGACCGAATACCCCTTGCTGCTGCAAGCCGGGGATGGGGGGCATCACTTCACGGGCACCGGTGGCGATCATCAGCCGATCGTAGTGATCGGTGAAGGTGTCGCCGTTATGCTCCACCTGCAGAGTCTGGGCAGTTGCGTCAACACTCAATACCCGATGGCCAATCTTGACCTCGATCCCCTTGGCGGCGAACTGCTCCGGGGTGAACTCGGCCATGTAGCCGGGATCCTGAAACTCGTCACCGACGAAGTAAGGCAGGCCGCAAGCACCGAAAGAGATCACTTCGGAGGCCTCATACACCACGATTTCGGCATCTTTGGCCAGACGGCGTGCCTTGGCCGCAGCACTCATACCGGCTGCTTCGCCACCTATGATCAGAATTCTCATTGTTTTTCCTCTCAATGGCGCAGGGAGGGCATGCCCTCCCTGCGGTCTATGACGGGAAAGGGTCGCCCCTTTCCACGCGCAGATCAACCGACAGCAAATCAGACGGTGGACTCTTCGCCGTCCAGACTCACTTCGTGATCGCTGTTGAACACATGCATGTCGGTCTCGCCCATCAGGCGGCTGGTGACCGTCCCTGCGGTGATGGAGCCGGAAACGTTGAGCGCGGTACGGCCCATGTCGATCAGCGGCTCGATGGAGATGAGCAGACCGGCCAGCGCCACCGGGAAGTCCAGCGCGGAGAGCACGATCAGCGCGGCAAAGGTAGCGCCACCGCCAATCCCGGCCACCCCGAAGGAGCTGACGGTGATGATGGCGATCAGGGTCATGATGAAGCCGGGATCCATCGGGTTAACCCCGACGGTCGGGGCAATCATCACGGCCAGCATGGCCGGATAGATACCGGCGCAGCCGTTCTGGCCGATGGTGGAACCGAAGGAGGCGGCGAAATTGGCGATCCCCTCAGGAATACCCAGCGACTTGGTCTGGGTCTGCACGTTCATCGGGATGGAGCCCGCACTGGTGCGCGAGGTGAAGGCAAACGCCAGCACCGGAGTGATCTTCTTGAGGAAGCGCAGCGGGTTGATGCCGACCATGCTCACCAGCAGCAGGTGCACGACAAACATGATGGCGATGGCGCCGTAAGAGGCCATCACAAAGCTGAGCAGGTTAAGAATATCCGCATAGTTGGAGCCGGAGACCACCTTGGTCATCAGCGCCAGTACGCCAAACGGGGTCAGGCGCAGCACCAGAGTCACCATTCGCATTACGATGGCATGAGCCACGGCCACGAAGTGGCTGAAGCTGGCGAAGATCTCCGGCTTCTTGCGGGCGATACCGGTAGCGGAGAGGCCAATGAAGATGGAGAAGATCACCACGGCGATGGTAGAGGTCTTGCGCGCCCCGGTCATGTCGAGGAAGGGGTTGGCCGGAATGAACTCCAGCATCATCTTGGCGAAAGACATGCTCTCGACGCTGCCGAGGGTGGTCTGCAGCGCGGCGCCACGGGCGCTCTCGGCGGCCCCGGAGGTGAGCCCTTCTGCGGTCAGGCCAAACAGGTTGGACATCAGGATGCCCGCCCCGGCGGCGATGGCGGTGGTGAAGATCAGCACGCCTATGGTCATGGCGCTGATCTTGCCCAGCGCAGTACCGCCATTGAGCTTGAGGATGGCCCCGATGATGGAGACCATGATCAGCGGGATGATGATCATCTGCAGCAGCTTCACATAGCCGCTACCCACGATATCCAGATAGTCGATGGTCTGAACAATGACGGACGAACCTGCACCGTAAAGCAGTTGCAAAGCGGCGCCGAACAGAATACCGAGCCCCAGACCGGCAAAGACCCGGCGGGTGAAGCTCACATGTTTTTGCTGCAACCGATAGAGGAAGAACAGCAAGAAGGCCGCAATGGCCAGATTGCCGATAACGCTAAATGTCATGGTATGACTCCCCAAAAAGCGGGCTTGCGCCCGAGAAACAAGAGCAAGCGCCATGCTTGCCCTGGCAACCGTGTCAGACGGTCTGCGCCGTCGTGACAAGAACAAGGGGGTCTATCGCCCCCTTGTCACAGATTCACTGCTTCTGCTGTTTCGCTCGCATGATGTTGATGATTTCGATGTCGGTATCGAGCATCCCCTCTTTGGAGAGGCGACCCAGATTGGCAATGGTCTGGTCCACATCATCGGAGACGATCCCCTCACTCTGGGGCACATGCAGGTTGTTGATGGCCATCAGCGAAGACTTCACCGCCGCCGAGGTGGAGGTGGAAACCTTCATGGAGCAGGCGCTACCCGCGCCGTCGCAGATGATGCCGGAGACATCGCCAATCATGTTGTTGATGCAGTGGCTGATCTGCTGATACTGGCCGCCCAGCAGCCAGGTGATGGCGGCACCGGCCCCCATGGCGGCGGTACTGGCGGCGCACAGCGCCGACAGCTTGTTCTGATAAGTCTTGATGTAGATGGCCACCAGATGGCTCATCACCAGTGCCCGGGTCAGCTGCTCGTCGCTCGCCTTGAGGAAGCGGGCAGCCGCGACCACCGGCATGGTGGCGGCAATGCCCTGATTGCCGGAACCCGAGTTGGACATGGCGGGCAGCATGGCGCCATCCATCCGTGCATCGGAGGCAGCAGAGGAGAGTCGCATCGCCAGCGTCATCAGGTCATCGGAGAGCAGCTTGCGCTCCACCTGCTCGGTGAGGATCTTGCCGATCTTCAGGCCGTAACCCTGCAACCCTTCATCAGCCAGCGCCTGATTCATGGTGGCGGCCTCGCGGATAAAGTCGATCTCCGCCAGCGGCACTTCCAATGCAAAATCGACGATCTCCCGCAGGGTCATGGTCGGTTTGGCGGATTTGGCTGGCTGGATCTGCACGCCGGGGGCACTGGCCAGCTCCATCAGCACCTCGCCATCCTTCTCCATCAGGATGATGCGGGTGTGGTCGGTACAGATCACCACCCGGGCGCTGTGCCCTTCAATTTCAGCCAGCACCTCGGCGTAGAGCACATCCGGTACATCCTTCACATCCACCTTGATGACCGGCAGCAACGTCTTGGCCGCTTCCACCTGTTCTGGTGTAAGGGTCTTGAGCACCTCCAGTCCGGCATCGGGATTGCCCCCTGTGATGCCGACCGCAGCGGCCACCGGCAGACCGATCATGCCGGTGCCCGGCACCCCGACCCCCATGCCGTTCTTGAACAGATTGCCACTGACCCAGACGCTGATGCGGGTCGGGGTCTCCCCCAGCAGCTTGCGGCAGTTGGCCGCCGCCAGCGCCACCGACATCGGCTCGGTACAGCCCAGGGCTGGCACCACTTCACGCTTGAGCAGGGTAATAAAGTCGGTCCATTGTGCTTTCATCTGTGCATTCTCATCTTGGTGGCGCAATGCCTGTCATCGCCACAGGCAACAACATGGCAAAAAAGGGTGACCCGGGGTCAACGTCAATCTGGGGGAGCATCGCAGAGGCGCTGCGAGAGAGGTGGCCGTCCGATGACGACCCCATGCCAAGCAACTTAATTTGATATTAATATCAATTAAATCAAATTAAGTTGCGCAATATCGCTTTTTTCAGCGCAATTATGCCCGTCTTTTAACAAAGTGCGACAAATTGTGAAGCAGCCCACAGACATCTGGCTCATCTAGAGATGGTAACGAGCCAATAGGTGCTGATAGGCAGCGGTTTTCTTGAATGCTTTGAGAGCAGAGGAGAAACGGATAGCCAGTTGGTCGTGGCCGGGCTTGCGGGTAAATGCAAGGAAATTGCGATTGTCATCGGTCAGCAGAGGTGTACCGTGACGCACCAGACCCTGCAATCCCTGGCTGTGCAGCAAATAGTGACCAACCCGTTCGTTGAGCACGACACCATCCAGTCGACCGGCCATCATCAGATGCAGTTGCTTGAGCATCTTGCCTTCGCCCGTCATGGCGACTCTGATCACTCCTTCCTCAGCCAGAAAATCAGGGCGGTAGGCATAGCCTGCCTGAATGCCGATCCGCAACCCCTTGAGGTCAGAGAATTGCTCGAATTTCACCGGGCGATCCGCCGGATAGAAGAGCACTTCGCCGCTGCGAGAGAGCGGCTCGTCGGGATAGTGGAGCCACTGCTGGCGAGAAGGTTCAAAGAAGACGCCAAGCACCGCATCCCCCTGCTTGAGGTGAGCCTCTTGCAGTACCCGCTTCCAGGGCAACGCCCTCACGTTGGTCTGATAACCCAACTGGGCAAGGACGATCTGGGTCAGCTCCAGGTCAGCCCCAACCAACTTGCCGTTATCGTCTCGCATCACATAAGGAGGCCAGATCTCGGTCAGAATAATCAGAGGGGGGAGCTCGCCCGCCACCGCCTCGCTGTCGACCAGAAGCGATACCAGCAGGCAACCACACCAACCCAGCTTGCGCCAACCCTGACACCACATCATGGAGATCCCTCATGACCCATATGGACTCAGGATATACAAGTATCCAACAATAACAAAGGAGGCCGAAGCCTCCTTGGTATTCACTCTCTGAGCGGCACTTACAGTGCTTTCAGAATTGCCTCGACGCTGGCCTTGGCATCGCCAAACAGCATCTGGGTATTTTCCTTGAAGAACAGCGGGTTCTGGACACCGGCGTAGCCAGTGTTCATGGAACGCTTGAAGCCGATGACGTTCTGCGCTTTCCACACTTCCAGCACCGGCATACCGGCGATCGGGCTGCCCGGATCTTCCATCGCGGCCGGGTTGACGGTGTCGTTGGCACCGATCACCAGCACGGTATCGGTGTCGGCGAAGTCGTCGTTGATTTCGTCCATTTCCAGCACGATGTCATACGGGACTTTTGCTTCCGCCAGCAGCACGTTCATGTGGCCTGGCAGACGACCGGCAACCGGGTGGATACCGAAGCGTACCTTGACGCCGCGATCACGCAGCTTCTGGGTGATTTCAGCCACCGGATACTGGGCCTGTGCCACCGCCATGCCGTAGCCCGGGGTGATGATGACGGAGCTGGAGTTCTTCAGCAGGTCAGCCACTTCCTCGGCGCTGGTTTCGCGGTATTCGCCCATCTCCTGATCAGCCGTGGAGGCCACGCCATCGGAGCCGAAGCCACCGGCGATCACCGAGATGAAGGAGCGGTTCATCGCCTTACACATGATGTAAGAGAGGATCGCACCGGAGGAGCCCACCAGCGCACCCACCACGATCAGCAGGTCGTTGGAGAGCATGAAGCCCGCCGCCGCTGCCGCCCAACCGGAGTAGGAGTTCAGCATGGAGACCACCACCGGCATGTCGGCGCCACCGATGGAGGCAACCAGATGCCAGCCGAAGGCGAAGGCGATCAGGGTCATCACCAGCAGAGCGAAGGTAGAACCGCCCGCGTTGACGAAGTAGACCATCAGCGCCAGCGAGGCGACCACGGCCAACAGGTTCAGCTTGTGGCGGTGCGGCAACATCAGCGGCTTGGAGGAGATGAGACCGCGCAATTTGCCAAAGGCCACCACGGAACCGGTGAAGGTCACCGCACCGATGAAGACGCCCAGGAAGATTTCGACCAGGTGGATGTTCAGCATGGCGCCGGAGAGGTGCTCGACCTGGGCGACGCTGGCCGCCTGTTCGAACGCCGCACGGGCAGCAGCCAAAGTAGCATCCAGGTTGGAACCGACGGAGACCACCACCTCAGCAGGCGCAGAGGGGTGCAGATCGATGAAGCTGTTGAAGCCCACCAGCACTGCCGCCATACCGACGAAGCTGTGCAGCACGGCCACCAGCTCGGGCATCTCGGTCATCTCGACCTTGAGTGCCAGACGCACGCCGATGGCACCGCCGATCACCATGGCCAGGATGATCCAGTGCACGCCACTGGTCTCCGGGTTGAATACGGTGGCGAGCAGGGCGATAGCCATACCCGCGATACCGAACAGGTTGCCATGCTTGGCCGTTTCTTGCTTCGACAGTCCCGCGAGACTGAGGATGAAGAGCACGGCGGCAACGATATAGGATGCTGTTACCAGTCCTTGAGACACGTTAAACCCCCTTAATCCTTACGGAACATCTTCAGCATGCGCTGAGTGACGGTGAAGCCGCCGAAGATGTTGATACTGGCAATCAGCACGGCGATGAACGCCAGCGCGGTGACCAGGGTCGACCCTTGCCCGATCTGCAGCAGAGCACCGACCACGATAATGCCGGAGATGGCATTGGTGACCGACATCAGCGGCGTATGCAGGGCGTGCGATACGTTCCACACCACGTAGTAACCAACCACACAGGCCAGGATGAATACGGTGAAGTGGGAGAGGAAGGCTGCCGGGGCAACAGACGCAATCCAGCCGAAGGCGGCGATGCCGAGGGCACCGAACACGAACTTCTTGTTGGAGGGCTTGGCCTCTTCCTTCTTGGCGGCCGGTTTGGCGGCAGCGGGTTTCTGCGGGGCGGCAGAGACAGAGATGGCGGGCGGCGGGAAGGTCACTTCACCGGCCTGGATCACCGTCATGTTGCGCTGAACCACGTCTTCGAAGTTGATGGCTACGTTGCCGTCCTTCTCCTTGCACATCAGCTTCATCAGGTTGACCAGGTTGGTACCGTAGAGCTGGGAGGATTGGGCAGGCAGACGACCCGGCAGATCGGTGTAACCGATCACCTTGACGCCGTTGGCGGTGACATGCAGTTCACCCGGCACTGTGTATTCGCAGTTACCGCCAGCCTGAGCGGCCATGTCCACGATGACGGAGCCCGGCTTCATGCTGTCGACCATCTCTTTGGTGATCAGCTTGGGAGCCGGCTTGCCCGGGATCAGGGCGGTGGTGATGATGATGTCCACCTCTTTGGCCTGCTGGGCAAACAGCTCCATCTCGGCCTTGATGAACTCTTCGCTCATCACTTTGGCATAACCATCGCTGGATGCGCCGTCTTCGCCGCCGAAGTCCAGTTTGAGGAATTCCCCACCCATGGATTCGATCTGCTCGGCCACTTCCAGACGGGTATCGAACGCACGCACGATGGCGCCGAGGGAACCGGCCGTACCGATGGCGGCCAGACCGGCCACACCGGCACCGATCACCAGCACCTTGGCAGGCGGCACTTTACCGGCTGCGGTGATTTGACCGGTGAAGAAGCGACCGAACTGGTGCGCAGCTTCAACCACGGCGCGATAGCCACCGATGTTGGCCATGGAGGAGAGGGCATCGAGGGACTGGGCACGGGAGATCCGCGGCACCATGTCCATCGCCATCACATTAATGTTGCGCATCGACAGCTTCTTGACCAGCTCAGGGTTCTGGGCGGGCCAAATGAAGCTCACCAGAGTGGCACCATCTTTAATTTGTGCGATCTCGGCATCGGTCGGCGCATTGACCTTGAAGATAAGGTCGGCTTGCCAGACATTCGGCACCACGCTGGCACCGGCAGCCTCGAAGGCGGCATCATCGAAGCTGGCCGACAGGCCTGCGCCGGTCTCGATGGCGACCTCGAAGCCGAGCTTTTTCAGCTGCTCGACGGTAGCCGGGGTCGCTGCGACCCGGGTCTCACCGACGAGACTCTCTCTCGGTATTCCAATCTGCATGACTATTCCCTGATGGTTAATAAACAATCGCTGCCCAGTGTCTCATTTCTGGCGAAACAAGACATGACCAAAGTGCAGGTCTTGGGCTCTTTGTTATGAAAATCAGTAGGCTTTACCTCAACCTCCTGTCATGGTCAGGCCCCCGCTTTTCAGGCGCGAAGGTGATTAGTATCAAATTTTGGAGTTTTATTACAACCGCACGCCCGACAGCACGCGTACAGATTTCAGCCCATCCCCGCCGAGGATTAAAAAAAACAAACCAAATTAGAGGCTTATACCAGTAAAAACGGCTGAAAAAAGTGATCCAACCAGTCAAAAAAAATGTTTCACCGGCTCTCTATCTTAGCGTTTTTTGTTCTTACGAAATGCGCCGGAGCTCTGTACGGCTGCGGCAAAGGCCGAAAAATAACAATTTCACAACAATGACAGGGCCGCACTCCCGCCAGCTGGCAGGAGGCGGCCCTCGATATTCAATCGTTTCGCCGGTTGGCGCCCGATCCGGGGCTTTTACCAGGCAGCTTCATAAATATGCTGACTCTGCACCAGATCGATATCGCCGTGCTCACCCAGACGGCTCATGCCGTGCTCACCCAGCTTGCCGATCAGGGTGTCGATACCCAGATCTTTGAGACCGTAGTCGCGCAGCCGGGTCTTGACCCCCATCCGCTCGAAGAAGTCGCGGGTCGCGGCGATGGCATCGTCGATGCGCTCCGCTTCGCTGCCGCTGTGCAGACCCCACACCCGCTCGGCGTATTGCAGCAGCTTGGCATGTTTCTGTTTGCGCTTGGCCTGCAGCAGGGCAGGCAGCACCACCGCCAGAGTCTGGGCGTGGTCGAGGCCGTGCAGGGCAGTCAGCTCGTGACCCAGCATGTGGGTGGCCCAGTCCTGTGGCACCCCGGCACCGATCAGGCCGTTCAACGCCATGGTGGCGCTCCACATGATGTTGGCGCGTACCTCGTAGTTGTGCGGCTCGGCCAGCGCCTTGGGGCCCTCTTCGATCAGGGTCAGCAGCAAGCCTTCAGCGAAGCGATCCTGCACCTTTGCATTGACCGGATAGGTGAGGTACTGCTCCACGATGTGGACGAAAGCATCCACCACTCCGTTCGCCACCTGGCGCTCGGGCAGGGTGTAGGTGAGCACCGGATCCAGCACGGCGAAGCGCGGCATCACGAACGGCGAGAAGAAGTGCACCTTGTCGCCACTGCTGCGACGGGTGATGACGGCACCCATGTTCATTTCGGAACCGGTCGCCGGCAGGGTCAGCACGGAACCGAGCGGGATGGCGGAACGCACTTCGCTGCCGGCGGTCTCGAGAATGTGCCAGGGATCCTTGGCCGGATCGTAATGCGTGGCAGCGGCGATAAACTTGGTGCCATCGAGCACGGAACCACCGCCAACGGCGAGCAGGAAGTCGACCCGCTCGGCACGGGCCAGCTCCACGGCCCCCATCAGGGTCTCGTAGGCCGGGTTCGGCTCGATGCCGCCAAATTCAAACAGGGTCATGCCAGCCAGCTCGTTGCGGATCTGTTCCAGCAAGCCGCTGCGTACCACGCTGCCGCCGCCATAGGTGATCATGACGCGGGCATCGCTCGGGAGCTGCTCGCGCAGCTGGGCGATCTGCCCTTGGCCGAACAGGATTTTGGTCGGGGTATGGAGAGTAAAGTTGTTCATCGACATTGCCTTCTTCTGATAGTCAGGGCGGCCTGGCCGCGAAATCGTGATTGCATTTTTCTCCAGAACAACCCTACCATCAAGGCAACATCCTGCTTGATTCTTGCCTATTTCTACAAAGCAGCAAAAACCAAAACAGTCGAATCAAAGAGCCCCCATGCAAAACCGTTACAGCGACCTCGCCGCCAGAGTGGCCCGCCACGTCACCACCCCCGGCATCTCCCCGTCCCCGGTGAAACAGGTCAACCTCATCTATACCACCGAGCACCATGGCCGCACCCCGGTGCTCTACCAACCGCGGATGATCGTTATCCTGCAGGGGCACAAGGTGGGTTATCTGGCGGATCAGGTATTTCGCTACGACCCCAACCACTATCTGCTGATGACCCTGCCGCTACCCTGCGAGTGCGAGTGCTTCGCCTCCCCCGAGCAGCCGCTTATCGGGTTTACCATCGAGATCGATCTGGTCACCCTGCAAGAGCTGCTGCTGGAGCTGGGCGATGCCCTACCCGCCCCCGCGCCGCAAAAGAGCGGCGTCCACTCGGTCCCCCTGTCGGAAACCATGTTCTGCGCCGCCGAGCGACTGATCGAGCTGATGGACAACCCGCTGCACGCCAGGGTGCTGGGACCGCAGACGGTGCGGGAAATGCTGTTCCACGCCCTCACCGAGGGGGGCGGCCCGGCGCTGCAGGCGCTCGCCAATCGCCACAACCATGTGGGCCAGATCGCCCGGGTGCTGCGTATGATAGAGTCCCGTTATGCCGACAACCTCACCATGGAGGAGCTGGCGCGGGAGGTGAACATGAGCGTCTCCGCCTTTCACCACCACTTCAAGGCGGTCACCGCTACCTCGCCGCTGCAGTACATCAAGTCGTTTCGCCTCCACAAGGCGCGGATGATGATGCTGCACGATGGCATCAAGGCGGGCACCGCGGCGGCCAGAGTCGGTTACGAGAGCAACTCCCAGTTCAGTCGGGAGTACAAGCGCTTCTTCGGCAGCACGCCAACGGATCAGGCCTCCCGCTTCCGGGATGGCCAGCTGCGCATCATCGAGGGATAACAAGAGAGGGATTACTTATGCGTTCACTGCTTTGCCTGTTCACCGCTTTGCTGCTGACGGCCTGTACCGGGATTGCCGATGGCATCCGCCCCGTTACCGGCTTCCAGCTCGATCGTTATCTCGGTACCTGGTACGAAATCGCCCGCCTCGACCACAGCTTCGAACGGGGGCTGAAGCAGGTGAGCGCCACCTACAGCCTGCGGGATGATGGCGGCGTCAAGGTGCTCAACCGCGGCAAGCAGAGCGATGGCAGCTGGCGCGAAGCCGAGGGCAAGGCCTACTTCGTCGGCAACCCGGACGAGGCGCGGCTCAAGGTGAGTTTCTTCGGCCCCTTCTACGGCGGCTACAACGTCATCGACCTCGACCCCGATTACCAGCTCTCGCTGGTGACCAGCTACAACCACGACTACCTCTGGATCCTCTCCCGCTCCCCCAATCCGCCCAAGGAGAAGGTGGACGCGCTGATCGCCAAGGCCAAGGGGCTGGGCTTTGCCACCGACCAACTTATCTGGGTCAAACAGACTCATTGACCCCGCACCGGTGACGCAAAATATTCCCCCCTCCCATCACGACACTGGCGGCCGCTGATTCAGCCACGGCGAGCGTGTAAGGCGTTCGTCAAAGATGTTAGCCGTGCGTTTCTATATGTGTGATTGAATAGCCATGCAAACAACAAATAACGCACCAGCACAACTAATGATACTTTAGCGAATAATTAAGCCTCCCTCTCCGAGGTCTTCGGTTATAGCAACGAGAAATTAGGATTCACCCTTTACTAGTGAACAACAAGTAATCGATAGAACGCCATAAGAAATCAAACGAATCCCGAATCGACGATTAATTATTGCCATCCATTACTCCGGATGATAAACAACTAGACTACCCAAAATTACACATAAATATTCACTTTAACGAGGTGGCTAATTGGAATGGATTAAACTGAGCGGCATTCTTATTATTTTGTTGGGTTTTTATTTCAAACTCGACACCCTGGCTGTCGTGCTGGTGGCCGCCGTCACCACGGCGCTGGTCTCCGGTCTCTCCATGACCGATTGCCTCTCCCTGCTGGGGGAAGCCTTCGTCTCCAACCGCATGGTGACGCTGTTTCTGCTGACCCTGCCGATGATCGGCATCTGTGAACGCTACGGCCTCAAACAGCAGGCTGTCACCCTGATCGAGCGGATCAAGAAGCTCACCCCGGGCAAGTTCATGACCCTCTATATGTTTATCCGCGAACTGGCCGGTCTCTTCTCGGTGCGGGTTCAGGGTCACACCCAATTTATTCGTCCGCTGGTCAACCCCATGACTCAGGCAGCCGCCACCAAGGTGCACGGCAAATTAAGCGAAGAGGACGAGGAATATATCAAGGCGCGGGTTTCGGCCACCGAAAACTACGGTAACTTCTTTGCCCAGAATACCTTCGTCGCCTCCGCCGGAGTATTGCTGATCGTCGGCACGTTTGAATCTCTTGGATATAGCGTCTCTGCCGTCGATATTGCCAAGGCATCCATGCCGATCGCCATTATCGCCCTGCTGATGGTGGCTATTTCCAATATGTGGTTTGACCGTCAGATGGCCAAGACATATACCGTGAGCAGCGACAAGGAGGGGCAGCAATAATGGCGACCCTCATCCCCAACATGCTCGAATTCTTTTATGTGCTGATCGGCGTCATCCTGTTCAGTAGCGCCTGGCGCGTCCTGCGTGACCCAAGCCACCCGGCCAAAATCGGTACCGCCCTGTTCTGGACCATCCTGGGTGTGCTGTTCGCCTTCGGCAGCTATATCCCCAATGTCATCAATGGTGTGCTGATCCTCGCCATGGGGGTCATCACCCTGCTCAAGCAGGTGAAGATCGGCAAGCTGGAGCAGGCGAGCGAGGAGGAGTCCCAGCGCCACGCCAACCGCATCGGCAACCGGATCTTCCTCCCCTGCATCCTGCTGGCCGTGCTGGCGGTGGTGATCGCCCAGTTCACCCCCCTTGGCGGTCAGGTTGGTATCGGTCTGGCGGCGGTCATCGCCTTCGTCATCACGGTACTGCTGACCCGCGCCACCCCCTCCACCGTGGTGGGCGACTCCAACCGGATGATCCAGCAGGTCGGCATCACCGGCATTCTGCCGCAACTGCTGGCCGCCCTCGGGGTGATCTTCAACAAGTCCGGCGTCGGCGATGTCATCTCCCACGGCATCTCCACCGTGGTGCCGGTCGGCAGCCCCTTCGTCGGGGTGGTGGCCTACTGCCTCGGCATGATGGTCTTCACCATGATCATGGGCAACGCCTATGCCGCCTTCACGGTCATCACCGCCGGCATCGGCATCCCCTTCGTTATCGCTCAGGGCGGTGACCCGGTGGTGGCCGGTGCGCTGGCGATGACCGCCGGCTTCTGCGGCACCCTGATGACCCCCATGGCCGCCAACTTCAACGCCCTGCCCGCCGCCCTGCTGGAGATGAAGGATCTCAACAAGGTGATCAAGGTGCAGGTGCCGATGGCACTGACGTTGGTGCTGATCCATATCGCACTCATGTATTTCTGGGCATTCTGACCATTCGGGAGAAGATGATGAAAGTACTGATTACCGGTTTTGACCCCTTCGGCGGCGAACCCATCAACCCGGCATGGGAGGCGGTCAAACGCCTGCCAGAGACCATTCTGGACGCCACCGTAATCAAGGCGCAGATCCCCACCGTATTCGGCAAGTCAGCCACCCTGCTGGCGGAGCTGATGCGCCAGCATCAACCCGACGTGGTGATCAACGTCGGTCAGGCGGGCGGCCGCTTCGCCATTACCCCGGAGCGGGTCGCCATCAACATCGACGATGCCCGCATCCCCGACAACGAGCAGTTGCAGCCCATCGACGAAGTGATTCAGGCCGATGGCGCACCGGCCTACTTCTCCCGCCTGCCCCTCAAGGGGATGGTGCAGCGCATCAAGGAGAACGGCATTCCGGCGGCGGTCTCCAACACTGCCGGCACCTTCGTCTGCAACCACATCATGTACCAGCTGCACTACCTGATTGAAAAAGAGTTCCCGGCGGTGCGCGGCGGCTTTATCCACGTTCCCTACATCACCGAGCAGGTAGCGGACAAGGTGAACCAGCCCTGCCTCGCCATGAGCGACATTACCCGCGCGCTGGCGCTGGCCATCGAGGCGGTGGTGCTGCAGCAGGATGGCGATATCAAGGTCGTGGGCGGCGAGATCTCATGAGCCTCGGCCAGCCACGCCCGCTGTTCGTCTACGGCAGCCTGATGGACGGGTTGTTCAACTACCGCCGCTATCTGGCTCACCACGTGAGCCAGACGCCCCGGCGCGCCCGGGTGCGCGGCGCCCTCTATCACCTGCAGCACAAGGGCTATCCGGCCCTGCTGCAGGGGGATGACTGGGTCTATGGCGAGCTGTTTGTGCTGGACGACTTCCCTGCCGCCATCGCGGCGCTCGACGAGATGGAGAACTTCCACGGCGAGGATGATCCCCAGAGCGAATATCTGCGCCAGCTCATCGAGGTGGAGATCTTCGACCCGGCGCAGGGGCGTTATGTCGGCCAGCAGCAGGCCTACCACTACCGCTACGTGGTGCAGCACGATCCCAGGTGGCAGCAGGGCAAGCACTACCTGCCAGACGGCAACTGGCGTGCCTTCCATCTGGCGCAGCTGGAGAGCGCCGCCTGACGGTCAGCGACAATAACAAAGGGCAGCCCGCGGGCTGCCCTTTTTCATGGAAGATGGCCTGAGGATCAGAGCCGGAAACGGCCGATCTCCTGCTCCAGCCGCTCGGTCAGCGCCTTCAGCTCCGCCGCCTGCGCCGCCTCCTGATTGGCCTGCTCGGCCAGCTCTTGCGAGACGTGGCGGATATTCTCGGTGTTGCGGCTGATCTCGCTGGTGACCGAGGTCTGCTCTTCAGCCGCCGCCGCAATCTGGGTCGCCATGTCGCTGATGGAGCCGATCGCCTCGTTGATCCGCGACAGACTCTGGTTGGCGGACTCCGCATCCTCGACGCTGGTGCCGGCCAGCTGGCGACTGGTCTCCATGCCGCCCACGGCGCGGCGAGTGGTCTGCTGCAGGGTCTCGATCATCTGCTGGATCTCGTCGGTAGAGTCGTGAGTGCGGCGCGACAGCACCCGCACCTCGTCCGCCACCACCGCGAAACCGCGCCCCTGCTCGCCGGCCCGCGCCGCCTCGATGGCCGCGTTGAGCGCCAGCAGGTTGGTCTGCTCGGCGATGCCGCTGATGGTCGCCAGAATGCCGCTGATCTTCTGGGCATGGCTGTCGAGCTCGTTGATGATCTGGCTGGCATCGGCCACTTCGTCCGCGAGCCCGGTAATGCTGCGCTGGCTCTGACCGACCTGCGACTGGCCGGCGACCGCCAGCTTGACCGCCTCGCCGGAGGTGGTGGCGGCAAACTCGGCGTTGCCGGCGATCTCCTGAGTGGCGGAGGCCATCTCGGTCACCGCGGTCGCCACCATCACGATCTCGTCCTGCTGCTGACGCACCCGCTGACTGCGGGAGTGGGCACCAGCCGCCTGAGCGCGCGACTGGGCCGCCAGCTCGACGGTGACATCGCGCAACCGGCTGACGATACCGTGCAGCCGGGCCACGAACTGGTTGAAGTTGCGTGCCAGCTGACCCACCTCATCCTGACTGCGGGTGTCGATATGGACGGTGAGATCCCCCTCGCCGTGAGCGATGTCGTGCAGCGCACCGGCCACCCGGCCCAGATCGGCAAACAGATACTTGAACATGGCGGTGAGCAGGGCGCTGAACACCAGCATCAGCACCAGAGTCAGTCCCACCAGCTCCCACAACAGGCTGCTGAGCGGCGCTTCCAGCACATCGCGATACATCACCATGGCGAGCAGCCAGTCGGTGCCCGGTACCGGTTGTACCGCCAGCAGCACATCCCGCCCGTTGAGGGTGGCGGCGTGTAGCTCGCTGTTTTCGCGGCCCCACTGCTGAAAGGTGGCCGCCGACAGATCGGGGGAGAGCTCGCCAATCTGCTTGAGCGCCAGATCCTTTTGCGGATGGCCGACGATGAGACCGCTGCTGTCCAGCAGCATGGCATAGCCCTCACCCTGCACCTTCATTTCAAGCACTTCATCGATCAGCTTGTCGAGCACCAGATTGGCCCCCACGGCGCCGACCAGCTCGCCCTGATGACGCACCGGCTCGGAGAGGGTGACCACCAGCTTCTGCATGGTGACGCTGACATAGGGGGCGGTCACGATCAGCTGCCCCGCCTTCACCGCATCCTGATACCAGGGGCGCTCGCGCGGGTCATAGTTGCCGGTGTTGAGGGACGGGTCCTGCCGGGTCATTACCCCCTGAGTCGAACCAAAGTAAGTGAGCCCGAATCCACCGGAGGTGTAAGCCTGCTTCAGATGTGGCACCAGCTCGGCTTGCGGGTTGTCGCTGATCAGATTGACCAGCGCATGGACGCTATTCTTGCGATCCGCCATCCAGTCGCCGATCTCCACCGAGTAAGCGTGACCATAGTTGACCGCCTCGCTCTGGATGGCGCTCATGGTGCGGGATTTTAGGGTGTGAAAGGCAACGATGCCGAGCAGTGATGCCATCAGTAGCACTACACCAAGACTGGTGGCCAGCAGCTTGCCGCGCAGAGAGAGGGTCATGACGACGAATCCTTGTTGTTGTGTCAGGCAGGGAAAACCCTGATGTATCAAAGGCTATCGGCCGCAATATGAACAGACTTTAGTGAATCTGTATATTTTTACATCCATCAATAACAGGGATAGCTATCAGAAGTTGGTTGCTCGCTATTCCATGCTACCGAGCGGTGGAGCAATCAGGAGGAGAAACTGGGGATGGGAGGGACAGAGGGCGAACGCCGGAAATGCGAAAGGCCAGCTCAATGAGCTGGCCTTTCTGAAAATGGCAGGGGCGGCAGGACTCGAACCCGCAACCATCGGTTTTGGAGACCGCTGTTCTACCAATTGGAACTACGCCCCTGCAACAAACGAGGCGAATTATACAAAGCCGGGATCAAAGGTAAAGGCTTTTTTTGCACTTTTGATGCGATTGCACAAATCCCGAACAAGTCGCGGTTGTTTGTGCAGCAAAGCGGGATAACTTGCTGTATTTGCAGCCCTGCCGGGGTAGGAATGGGACATAAATGGGGGTAGGGTGAAATCAGGTACCGGGAGGCCACTTATGCTCAATTACCGACTACTCCAACAACTGGCGCCCCTCAACTTCAGAGATGAACGCAAAACAGAGTCCCTGCCCGCCTATCTTGAACGGGTCGCGCCGCTGGTGCCCTTTATTCCTGAAAATGTGCTCTCCCAGTGGATTTACCGTCATTGGCGCGGTTTTGAGTCCAACTGGAGCTTTATCGATCTCGCCAGCCATCAGTTCGCCTGCGAAAGCTGGCCCACTGTGCAACTACTGGATCAGATCGGCTCCCGCCATATGGAGGTGATCGAGCGCTGGGGCGAGATGCTGCGCAGCAATCGCTATGTACGCCGCTCCTGGCTCGGCGAGAAGATGCTGAGCGAAGGTACCTGGCCCGAGCCGGTCATCGTACTGGCGCCCGCCGAGGGGAGCAGTTACCCGAACGGGCAGCCGCTGCCGCAACCCTACTGCCTGCTGGAAGGGCACCACAGACTCGGTTATTTGCGCGCCATGGCCCGCGATGGGGAATCGCTGCAAGAGACACACAGGGTGTGGATTTGTCGTCCTGTTCCCGCCACTTAAACGTTTTTCATGCTGAAATTGGCATCGGAAATAAAATTTTGACAATTAAAAAACCGGCCCTATAATCTGTCCGGTTTTGAAAAAGGTCGGGACGAAACGATGCAGTTTTTGATTCAGAAAACAGCCTTGCAGACGGGTGATGCGCATCAGAGCGGCCCCGTTGTTTCCGGTTCCCACCCCAAAGATCCCCAGTTATTTTTAAAAAAAGCCCCTGTTTCAGGGGCTTTTTTTTGTGCCCGAAAAACCTCCAATGATGTCAAAGGGAATGCAGACGATGACCAATCCACTCTATAAGAAACATGTCATCTCCATTTCGGACCTGACCAGGTCAGAAATGGAACTGGTAGTCTCAACCGCACAACGGTTGAAGGCTGAACCTGACACCAGCCTGTTGAAAGACAAGCTGGTTGCCAGCTGCTTCTTCGAAGCCTCCACCCGCACCCGCCTCTCGTTCGAGACCGCGGTACAGCGCCTTGGCGGCAACATCATCGGCTTCGCCGACGGTGGCAACACCAGCGCCAAGAAGGGTGAGACGCTGGCTGACTCCATCAAGATCATCGGCTCCTACTCGGATGCGGTGGTGATGCGCCACCCGAAAGAGGGCGCGGCCCGTCTGGCCTCCGAGTTCTCCCGCGTGCCGGTCATCAACGGCGGCGACGGCTCCAACCAGCATCCGAGCCAGACCCTGCTCGACCTGTTCACCATCCATGAGACCCAGGGCCGTCTGGACAACCTCAACGTCGCCTTCGTCGGTGACCTGAAATATGGCCGCACCGTGCACTCGCTGGCCCAGGCCCTCAGCCTGTTCAACTGCCGCTTCTTCTTCATCTCCCCGGAAGCGCTGGCGATGCCGGACTACATCTGTGAAGAGCTGGAAGAGAAAGGCATCCAGTTCAGCGTCCACCAGACCATGGAAGAGGTGATGCCAGAGCTGGACATCCTCTACATGACCCGCGTCCAGAAAGAGCGCTTCGACGAGACCGAATACAAGCACATGGCCGCCAAGTTCATTCTGGAGCTGGCGACTCTGGAAGGGGCCAAGCCCACCATGAAGATCCTGCATCCCCTGCCCCGCGTCGATGAGATCGATGTGGCGGTCGACAAGACTCCCCACGCTTGCTACTTCCAGCAGGCGGAGAACGGGGTCTATGCACGCCAGGCGCTGCTGGCACTGGTACTGAACGAAACTGTCTGAGCTTAGGGGAATATCATGTCTGACAAGAACCAACTGCAAGTCGAAGCCATCCGTCACGGCTCCGTCATCGATCACATCCCCGCTGGCCAGGGCATCAAGATCCTCAAGCTGTTCCAGCTGGTTGAAACCCAGGAGCGGATCACCGTCGGCTTCAACCTGAAATCCGGCGCACTGGGCAAGAAGGATCTCATCAAGATTGAGAACACCCGCCTGACCGAACAGCAGGCCAACCAGCTGGCGCTGTTCGCCCCGAAAGCGACCGTCAACATCATCGAAGACTTCAATGTGGTGAAGAAGCACCAGCTGGAGTTGCCGGAGTTCATCGCCGGGGTGTTCCACTGCCCCAACTCCAACTGCATCTCCCACAACGAGCCGGTAGACAGCTACTTCCGGGTGCGCGAGGTGAAAGGCGTGGTGCGGATGAAGTGCAAATATTGCGAGAAGTCCTTCACTCAGGACATCGTCAGCGAGCGTTACTGATATCTGATTGGGCCCTGCGGGGCCCATTTTTGAACCCTGTCACATCACCGAATTGCCAGTCAGCTATAATTTGCCATCGCAAGATGGTAATGCCCGCTCATTCCCTGCATATAGATGGATTATCAGTGTTTTTGCCTGATAACTGACGGCTATGGCAGATATCGCGCGTTTACCTCCGGTCATCATCAAAGGAATTCGTCGTGGTCAAAACCCTCAGTCGTCCCGTTGCCCAAGAGCCCGATCTGGCCCAGCTGGATGCCTGTCGCCAGATCATCGGTCAGCACCGCTATAGCACTCAGGAAGAGATCCGCCGTGAACTGTCAGAGCGTGGCTTTGCCGACATCAGTCAGTCCACCATTTCCCGCCTGCTGAGCCGTATCGGCGTGGTCAAAGCCCAAAATGCCAACGGCAAAAAGGTCTACACCCTGGTGGACGAACAGCTGGAGCCCGCTGGCAGCACCCGATCCGTCCATGACATGGTGCTCTATGTAGTGCATAACCAGCAGATGGTGCTGATCCACACCACTCCGGGGGCCGCCACCGTGGTGGCTCGCCTGCTGGATCGCAACGCCAATCCCGAGATCATGGGCGCCGTCGCGGGCAATGACGTGGTGCTGGTCGCGCCGCGCCATATCAGCCGCACCCGTCAGGCCCATGCCGCCGTGGTGCGCACGCTGGCGCAGGCCCGCTAAGCTATTTCCCCTAAATACATCGAGGCGACCCGTGGGTCGCCTTTTTGTTGCCTGCGATTTTCTGCCCATCACTTCTTGCGCCCATAAAAAACGGGAGCTCGCAGGCTTAATGCCAGTCAGTTAAGCCTGACTGGCATTGTTTTTATTGGCTTTTTTCACACTGTACTTCTGTGGCCTTGGCTTCACACAGCGGGGGTA
>NZ_JBSTYP010000033.1:0-52594 GCF_054052405.1 Aeromonas aquatilis
TGCCGCTGATGATCTCGCGGCCAGTGATGCGACCACCGCCGTCATCGGTATCAACCAGGCGCTGGCTGGCCAACAGCACGATATCGCCAGATAGAATGGTCATGGGGTTACCTCGATAAGGCGAAGGGTGATTTCATAAGGGGTGTACTCGTCAGGATCAGCAATCCGATACAGCTGCTTAGCCTCAAAGCCACCGCCACTTTCACGGCGCCACAACACCGTGAAGTGGCGCCCATTTAGCTCAAGTGGCATCCGTGCCGATGGGGCTGACGCTAAGGCATAAAGCGCGACCACTGCCGAGCGCTGCACCCAAGCCTCGCCATCGGATCGCAGCGTGATCGGCCGCCCCTCAGACTGGGCCGCCTCTTCAACAATGATTGCGCCCGATAACGTTGGCGTGATCACCTGTCCGATAGGCTCCCACTCAAACTCATCACCCCAATCCAGATCATCAGGCAATTCAATACCGGCCAATTTAATCATCAGCTTCTCAATCCTTGCTGTTGCAACAGGCGCAGCAGCGCATCCAGATTCTCTTCATCGGACTGGACTTGTGCATCACCGCTGGGGGTTTTAAGGTGAATAGTGACCGTCTTGCCGCTCACAGGGCGACGTTGGTCATGTTGTATTTGGGCTTTAAGGGGAGAAGCGTTGGTCTGTTGGGAGGTGGTCTGAGATTTATCCACTTCCTTCTGCTGCGCTTTACTCAGCTCTTTCTGGAGCTGTATCCGCAAAGCTTTCATCTCCTTTTGGAACTTCTCGCCGTAATACTTGCTCCACTCGCTGTAGGCCGGAATATCTTTGACCTTCTGGCTGTAACGGGCGAGTTCATCCTCGACACCAGCCAAGGTATTAGCCAGAGCATCGGCATTGCCGCGCAGCTGGTTGATATCTACTGTCTTGTAGAAGAAGGAGCCGGCATTGACGGTGCGGGTTACCTCCCCACGGCCAGATGAAGAGTTCATGGCGTTGACACTCGCCATGGTATCTTCAACGTCACTCTTGGTCTTCTGTGCCTCCTGCTGCACCCCCTTTAGGCTTTCCTTCATGGTGTCAGCAGCTACTTTGGACTTGTCGGCGGCGGTGTTGAAACCATCGCCTATCTCGGCTGCTTTGCGCTTGGTATCCTTGATCTTGTCATCAAGGAAACCCAACCCCCGCGCCTGCTCCTGTGCCGATAGTTTCCCTGCCTGGCCCAACTGCACCCAGATTTTCCGCAGCTCCTCGAGCTCCTGCGCAGTATCAGCCTTGTTCACTGCAGCCTTCATCGCGGCCGCAATCTCTAACGACGTAGCGGAAACATCGGTGGCGATGGCGCGGAAGGTGTCGATAGTGGCACGGCCAACTGCATCGATGCCGGTTTGCAACGCCTGATAATCAAGACCCAGGCGCCGCAGCTTCTCCGCCAATACTGACTCGGTCACTTGAGCGGTACTGACAGCCCCATTTTTCATGGTGTCGAAAGCCGCCATAGCCTGCACCTTCAGCACCTCAAGATCCTGCAGGCTCATATCCTGCAAGCTTTTGCGCAGGCCGGCATCAAGCTCGGTCTGGGTAAGCTTGCCCTGCTCCTTCAGTGAGTCGAATGCCAGTCCGAGATTTTGCAGTGAGGTCGGGTCGCCGATCTTCAACGTACTGAACAGCGTGGTGATACTAGTGGCCGTCTCCGAGCCCTTGGCTTTGAGCTGGTCAAAACTGCTGATCAGGTTAAGTACGGCAGGGCGGCTCTTGGCATCCATCACCTGCGCGGTCAGATCCGCCGCTGCCGCCAGATTGGTAAAGCCCTGCCGCATACTGGCCAACGCTGCATCGGCCTGATATTGCATCGCTTCAGCTTTGAGGCCAGATGCTTCCAGCGCCTTTTGCACCTGCAGTTGCCCTGTCAGGTATTCGCGGTGCCCCTGCAGGCGCTGTTCATAGGCTGTCCGCTCGATGGCTGAGAGATTGACCACCTCCTGGGCACTGAGGATCTGGATGTTCTTGAACTCCTCAAACTGCGCCATGGTAGTCATCCCCTGGCGCTGCAGCTGGTTGAAGAAAGCTCGAGACTGCTCGGCCACCCGCTGCTCTACCTCGCCCGCCTCACCCATCTTGGCGGCCCAGATCCCGGCATCTTGAGCCAGTTGGGCCAGCCCCTTGCCACCTTCATAGGCCAATAGGGCCAGTGCGGCATAGGCAGCACTGCTACCGAGGCTAATATCCCCCAGCACCCCGCCCACTTTGTTGCCCTTTTTCGCCATATCTTCCATGGCGTCGCCGGCTTGGCGAGCATCGGGGGCCACCCGGGTTTTGAGCACATCAGCAAACTTGAGCAGGTCAGTGCTCCACTGCACCACCTTCATGGTGGCCCACGCCTTGACGGCTAGTGCAATGGCCCCGCGCCACTCCACCAGTCCCTCAACGAACTCCCGCAGTCCAACCACTGCAACCTTGAGGCTATCTGACATCTCCCGCGCCCACGCAGCCAGTGAGCCATCGGCGGCGGCAGCCTTGATCTGCGCCGTGACACTTCTCAACTCATCCTTGATGTAGTTGAAGATCCCCGCATCAGCAACGGCCAGCTCAACCCGGTTCAACTCTTCAACAAAGTTGGACCAGATCCCGCTGAAGGTGTTGGACATGGCCTCAGAAGCCCCTGCCGCATCCTCCCCCATCGCCTTGATCAGCAGCTCGATTTCGGCGCGGCCCAGCTTGCCTGCCGTGGCCATCGCAATAATTTCGTCGGTGGTCTTGCCCATGGCCTTTGCCAGTAACTGGGCAGCAGGAACAGAGCGCTCGTTGAGCTGGTTCATCTCTTCGGCTTGCAGCTTACCCTTGGTATACGCCTGGCCGAGTGCGGTGATGACCCCTTCCAAATCCTGATAAGTGCCTGCCGTTTTAGCGGTGTAGTCAGCGGTGGCTTGCAACACTCCGTTATAGGGGTCCAGACCGAAATTCTTGGCCTTGATAAAGGCGGTGGTGATTTCATTAAGCTGGAACGGTGTCTTTTCATTGAACTCACGCAGCCAGGCCAACGCCTTTTCGCCACCGGCAGCGCTGCCCTCGACACTCTTGAGTGATACGCCAAGGCGTTCGATCTCATCCGCGGTGCGCACCATGCCAGTGGTGCGGGCAATCAGCTGATCAAAACTGAGGTAGGCCGCAGCCGCGCCGGTGATCCGCCCGATGAAATCACGCCAGCTTCCACCGCCATTTTGTACGCTCTGGCGCAGGCTTTCGGTGCTCTGTTCAGCCTGTTTGGCCTTCTGGCTGTATTCGCTCAAGCCGCTGGCATTGGCTCGCAAGGCGCCAGCCTGTCCGCTCAGCTGGTTTTTCAGATAGGCGATCTGGCTGGCCGCCTGCTGGCTGGCGGCCTCAACCCGTTTCTGCTCACTGGCCAGCTTGCGAGTGTCGATCCCGGCATCGGTCAGCGAACGGCGCAGCCCGTTGAGGGTCACGTTCTGACGCTGATACTGAGTATCCAGGGATTGCACTTCACGGCGGGCCGAACTGAACTCACGAGTCTGCTGGCGCAGCGCCTTCTCACTGGATTCCAACCCACGCTTGAGCTCATTGGTTTGACCTGAGCTCTCTTTGTACTGATCGCCAAGCAAGCGCACCTGCTCACGGGCATCCTTAAGTGCCTGGCGCTGCTCCTTGGTGACAGTGGTGGCTTCGCTGTTTGCTTGGCGCAGCAGATCAACCTTTGCCTTGGCTTCAGCATGTGCAGCGGCCAGCCGTTCGGTCTCCTGCCGGCTGGCGCTATAAGCCGTATTGGATGATGTCAGCTCTTGCTTGGCATCAGCCAACGCCTTACCCATGCCAGTGGCGCGGGTACGGGCTTGTTCCAGCCCATCACCCAAATCAGCGGTACTGCGCTTGAGGTTGGCAAACTGGGTAAGGGTTGCACCCTGTTCACCAAGTCGCTGCAGCTCATCGCCAAGGCCACTTACCTGCTCGCTGCTGGATTCGGTCTCACCGCCAAGGGTATCGACCTCTGCAATGAGTTTGCTGATCTCGGCCAGCCCTTCCACGGCGGCGCGGATCCGCAGCTGGATATCGGTATCGTTGCTGGCCATGGGGATCCCTCAGAAATGAAAAAACCCGCCGAAGCGGGTTTTCATGTAGAACTCAAAAATAAGTTAAATATGTCATTTTGATCTTGAGAATGAAATCACATCACCTGTTTTAAATGAATCAGGACTGTGTTCCTGCGGCTCTTGCTGCTCTCTCATATCTTTAAGTCGAGACATTTGGACCACATCGGCAGATTGTCCAGATAAATACCCAGTAGGCAAACCAGATAACATTTCAATATCTACAGTAGACAAACCTATAAACCCCGAAACACCATCCATAGTCATCACACCATGTGATATAAGCAACTCTAAAGTTCTTTTCAACAATCTCGGTTGCTCTGGTTTTCTGGTGTCATCACCAGGCTCTGCTTTAACTCCCCATCTAGCTGAGCGGCGTTTATACAAAAGTTGCTTCTCATCATCACCAATAATGCCTAATGCATAAAGCCGCATGATTATGGCAGCAACCGAAACACCGTACCTTTGTTTCACTAGTAACAGGCTATCAAGAGTGACGGGAGTTCTAATCTCTTCAGCAAAAAACTCTGCCGGCATTAAAAATGCTCCAGCAAACAAGTGTGCCTGATCTTCTTTTTGCTTATATTTAACAGCATCCAGAGACGGTTCCATACCTTTATGCAAAATGAGATGTCCAATCTCATGTGCAAGATCAAATCGACTCCTAAAGCCATTTCCTTTATCAGCAGACAAAAGAATAAATGGTCTATCTGGTAAGACAGAGCTCCATCCGGACAACCCTTCGATTTCAGCGGTTCCGGTTTCTTCTCTCACCAGAACGATACCATTCCCTTCTGCAGCAAGGGCTAAATCGGGTATTGCTCTATTACCTAACCCCCAAAGTTTTCTACACTCATTTGCCGCGCTTTCAATATCCTCACGGCTAATCTCATCTAGAGATTTAAAGTTACGCACTGGTAACTTTAGTTCAGGAAAATCGACAAACTCTGACAGCCTAGTAACAATTTCATCAACCCATTCCATACGCGCAGCAAGCATAGCTCTTGCTGCAACATGAGCAGAAGCATTACTACGAAATAATGGCTTAGACATCTTTGGTAATAATGGTCTTGTAAACCACTCAGCAGAAACATTAACCACTGATGCTAATCTATCTAATGCTTCAGCACTTGGAGCTTGTAGACCAGAATTCCATTTACTAATCGTGGGAGGAGAAACTCCAACCATCATAGCCAGTTGAGCTTGTGATAATCTACGAGCTGCTAAAATTTGAGCTAATCGCCCAGTTTGGAAATTATTTATACCGCGGCTCATGAGCCATCCCTATCGTTTTCTTCAATTTTTTTGATAACACCGGCTTTCAGTGTAACAACTGCTTTATCCTCTTGCTGAGGAGCCACTTCATATCTTGATAAAAATAAACCTATAGGTTCGTGAAACAGGAATGATTTTCCATCAGCACTAGGTACTGTCACATATATTGCTACAGGACTTTCAGGTTGCTGCTGTAAAGAACCTGAATAGCAGCACAGTATAAATACTGTTGCATTTGTAACACTGCCATCTTCATCAAAAAGATCTGGTTGAACTAACTGCTGGATTCGTTTGTTTTCAGAAATTCTAATTTTCTTTTGTTGGCTTTTAAAAAATTTATTCCATTTGTTAGAGCAATAATTTTCTCGAAGAATGGTGAAAATTCCACTACGTCCTTCGACAATTTTATTGCCTCTTAACTTTTGAGGATTACATCCATTGGCTTCAAAAACCTCGTGAAAAAGCTCATTGGAATGCCAATGCCGTTGCGTTCCCAACACTGTCGCTCGATGACCAGGATCACTTGCCATTGCCGCTTTAGATGCTCTTTCTGCAGCAATATAGACTGCATCTTGAAGACCAAGCACAAGATCTCTAGGTAAGCTCTTCAGCAACAGATCCGCAATTTCTGACTTTTGCATTGATGGCACATCCCTTTGAGCAGGTTTCGTTAAGCGAGATTTTACATCAAAAAAGTTTCGCGTGTCTATGTTTCTTGATGCAGTTTACGGATGAGGGCTCTACGATCTTGATGTTTGACTGAGCCTACGGCATGCCAAACACCTAAACGATTCAGTTGAGGATTTCCATGCGATACGGCTCGGTTTTACCAGGTTGCGTCACGAGAGAGCCTTCCAGTTCCCCTTCCATAAACTCGCCACTCATCAGCGCCAGTGTGCCCTGGGCAGCCAGCATAGCCTGGTCGATGGTAACGCGCACCCGTTGGCCGGGACTTGCCAGGTTCTCACCGTCGATCAGGAAGTAACGAGGCTTCAGTGTCTCAGTGGTACCGGTGTAGGTAGTGCCAGACACCGCGGCCTTGGTATAGCTCACCTTGCAAGCAACTGCAGCCTGGTCGCTGATGGCCATCACCATGTTGCCGTTGACCTTGTAATCGGTATCCAGCACTAGCACTGTATTGCCGGCACTAAGTTTGACCGTGATGCTGCCTGGCTTGATGAATGAGGTAACCAGCTCAACCCACCCGTCCTTGCTGAGCGTCGCCAACTCATCCACAACTGGCGCTTCCGCCTGGTTGAAGGCGACCTGTTTGCCTGCAATAGCATCAGCCAGCAATTGCTTGCTCATTGAGTCCCACTTGATGGAGAGCTTGGCCGGGTCTTTTGGCAACTGAACAGAATCCAGTGCCTGGCCGAAGGTGCTGCGCTTCTTGGAGATGCGCGACTTCTCTTCCGTGGTAGGCGGGGTGACGGTGATTTCGTTGACGTTGATGGGACCAATCAGCGGCCCTTTCACTCCGTTATTAATCTCGGCGATGTAGACATCACCAGCCAACAGCAGGCCTTTGTCGATAAATGACATGCTTGGATGCTCCTATGGTATCCAGATGGTGGTGCCAACCTAGAGGCTGGCGGTATAGGTGAGGCTGAATTGGATCGAGGTCAACAATGTGTCACTACCGACCTCTTCGGGTTCGAGGTTAATGTTGCCCACGGAAATGGTAAGCAACGAGGTACCGGGTAACGGGATCCCTGCCGTCGATGGCACCAATGCCGCCAGCACCTCCGATAACAGTTGGTCACGACCCGCACGGCCTGCGCTCGCGGGTTGATAGAGGTCCACCTGAATATTTCGGGTGCGCTTCCACTCCCGTCCACGCCGTTCCGGCTTTCCTTCGCTCAACTCGCGAAAATGTGCCAGCGGTAACGGGGTATGCTGGTCAATCTGCGGATCGCTGTCGCATATCTGCGCTTCCCCAGATAACGAGGTCACGCTGGCCAGCTTTTCCAACAATGCATCACTGATGAGGGTCGCTTCTTTCATGTCATCGCCCTGGTAAAGGTACTGGCCAGCTTGGCTTGTAGCGCGGCCAGGTATTGCTCGGTGATGATGTCATTCCACCAGCCCCGCAGCCCCACCCCGCCAGCCATCACCAACCGCTGTTTGCCCGCCTTCTGATAGCGGATCATCGGGCGGCGCTTCTTGCCATAGGGGTTGATAAAGCCGTAGACCTGCACGCGCTTGCCACCGCGTAGCACCCAGACGCTGGCTCGCGTTCCTGTGCCATCTGTGCGCTGACTGGCGAATTTAACCCGACTGAACGGCACCTTTTTCAAGTCCAGGCTGAGGGTGGCCACGTCATGGGTCACCGTGGCCTTGTCGAACTTGATCCGGGCCCTGACCGATGCAGTATTGAAACCGTCGGCCGCGATCCGGCTCACCATGTCATTGCGAGTATCGCGGGCTACCTCATTGACCACCGCCACCAACTGCTTGCGGATCTTGGCAGGTAGCTCCTCAAAAGCCTCTTTGCTCTCGCTCAGGCCAGTGACGTTGATCGCCTTGGCCCTGCGCTTACGGCTCAGTCCCCCCGGCATCAGACCACCATCACTCGCAGCGTGGTGCCGTTGTCACTGCCCTCAACTACCCCGTCGATGCGGTATTGCCTGCCACGCTGGGCAATCTGGTCCCCTTGCCGGGCAAAGGGATAGACCAGCTCCGGCAGGATAAGGTCAATCTGACGACGAGGCTCACTGCGCGCCCCCACCATCAGGTTCTCTGCCGCCATAAAGGCGGTGACCGGATAGGCCCCCCCATGTTTCGGGATGTAGGTGGCCGGTTCGCCGGAGAGTTTTCGGACTGAGATCTGCACTGCCCCTGGCTCACGGGCCATATCTTCAATCAGATACCAACAGTGACTTCCTTTGAGCAGCTGTCCCGGCAACAGGTCAGGGCACGATCGCACCGTGATCAAGGTGGTACCGGTGGCATAGATACTGGCTTGCGCCTCGCGCCCTGCCGCTTTGGGGTCAATGACCTTTGCCCATAGTTTCCCCAGTGATGGCCATACGGGGGGCGATCCAGTAGCTGCTCCAAAGCGCATCAGCCGGGTATTTAGTTCGCCACTTTTAACCATGCTTCCCCCTAGCCAATCACGATTTCACGATAGGGATGGATCAATGACTCATACGCCAGCGGTAAGGTCGTGGCGATGGTGCCAGTGACGACCGCCTCCCGATTGGTGTACCAGTGACCGATAAGCAGCAAGGCGGCTAAACGCAGCGCTGGTGTGAGGACTTGCCCCTCCTCCCCAGCTGCTACCAACGGTTTGTTGATATCGGACTGAATGTGACTGATCGCCGCTTCAATCAAACCGGTCAGCAACGCATCTTCCTCGACCAACTCCGGCTCGATACGGCATTGCGCCTTGGCCTCTGCCACGGTGATCAGCAACATGGTTACTCCTCACCCAACTCGGCCAACCCTTTATCAATGACCCGCAATACCTCATCTACCGCAAGGCGGGTCACATCACCCCGGCTGTAGTTTTTCCACGGGCCAGTGAAACGCACCAATACCTTGTCGTCGGCAACTGACGCGGCAGGCTCTTCACTGGCGTCAGGACCGATACCATCAGTCATCTCGGCAGCTGGATTGATCTCCGTCAGCGGCGGTGGTTCATCACCGGCTGCTGCGGTATCACCCGACTTATCGGCAGGATCTTGGTTTGCGTCTGGGTCGGGTTCAGAGGTTGCCCTTGTATCGGGAGCTGCAGTGGATGGGGGGGCGTCAGTTGCATGAGTGGTGTTCTCGCTCGGTTGTTCGTTGGTTTGTGGCAGCATGGTATCCGCATCGGCAGCCGGTCCGCCGTGGCCTGCCTGACTGGCAGCCCCCTCTTTGTTCAGTTTGGCCATGATGGCTCCTCGTCACTCTGGGTGGATGAAACAGGGCGACCCATGGGTCGCCCTGTACTACTCGGCTCTTGTTACCAGGTCACCTTGGTCCCCAGTGCCAAGCCCTCGGGGTGGCGGAAGCCCACATCATGGTTGCCGACCAGGCGGATCAGGGACTGGTTGCGAGAAAACGCGCTGACCATGTCACCGTTGCTATCCACGTAAGCCGCCTCGGTGGAGAAGTCCACGGTCATGTTGTCCTGCTCACCGATCACCACGTCATTGAAATCGGCAAAGTAGATCTCCGACTCGTTGGTGGCGGTACCGAGATTGACCGGAATGGTGTTGGTATGAGCAATCGGGTAACCCTTGAGCAGCCCGCTGGCCATCTCCGGATACACCTTGTTGCCGTTACCGTCGCGCAAACCGAACAGCTTCATCCAGGTGCGAGGGCTAAGCGCCCAACCCGGCTTGATCATCAAGGAATCAGACCCCATCAACATCAGGATCAGCGCATCGAGGTAGCCATCAATGGTGGTGAGGTTCTCCTCACCAGACCACTCTTTGAAACGAGCCGCTGCCGTAGCGACAGACTTGAAGCCGGTCGGGGTATTGTTGGTGCCATCGTCACGCAAGAAGGCTTTATCCTCCCGCACAGACATGGCCGCGATGCAATCACTCAGCACCAGTTGCTCGACGTTGAAGCCAGCGCGACCGATCAACTGGTTGCTGATGGGCACCAGGGTGATCATGGTCTTGGCAGAGAGTTTCACATCGCCGAATTGGCTGGCTGTGGCGCGGGCATCGATCCCCTCCCCCACATAGCTGGACTGAGCGCCGCCAGACATGCGCGGCATGCTGAGGTTACCGTTAGGCAATGGCACAACCCGGGCACCGAGCTTGCGCACCACAGTGCGGGGGCGCAGCAACTCGATCACTTCGGAGTGGAGGTTCTCGGGGATCAGGGCACCACCGGATCCGCTGGCAGTACTGATGGCCATGGCCACTTGGCTATCACCAATCTCTTTGGCTGCAAACTGTTCGGCCAGTTGCAGGTCTCCTTTGCCAGCCGCGACTGCCATTGCCAAACGGGCGAAACCCGCACCAGGGTACTGCTGGAGCTCCGCTTTGACGTGAATGGCCGGGGGGGCTTGGGAACCATGGGCATTGATCGGTACCGCTTGCGCGGCCATCAGGCGCTCGGTGCTCTCCTGGCGGGCGATGGCGGCACTGATCTGATTGGCCTGTAGCTCTAGGTCGGTGAACTGCTTGAGCTGTTCATCACTTAGCGGGGTGCCACTGGCTTCCAGATCAGCCAATGCTTTGATCTGGGCGATGATGTCGCCACGCTCGCGGCGGAGGGTTTCGATAGTTTTCATCGAGTGGTTTCCTTTGGACATAAAAAAAGCCCCTTATGGGGCTTATTGGGATGGGCTCCGCCGCAGGGCTAGAGCTGGTTCTGTAATTCGATGGTGCGGGCCCGTAGGCCGATGCTTGGCGCCGGTTTGTTCGTCTTGGCCACACTGGCTGCCAAGCCATTGAGATAATCTTGTGGCGTGGCCAACTCGTCAGCCAGCCCATTAGCAATTGCCTCTGCCCCGCTATAAAGGGCCGCTTGCGTAGCGGTTACCTGCTCAACGCTCAGACCGCGATAGCGGGCCACCGAGCTGACAAACAGGTCATAGGCTTGATCCATTCGGTGGTCGATGGCGGCCATCGCCCCCTCCGAAAGCGCTTCGTGCGGGGTACCGTCTTTTTTGCGATCGCCGCGGTAGAAGGTGGTGAAGTGGAGGCCGACCTGCTCCTCCCACTTGCTGACCTCCATGTGCTCCATGATGACCCCGACCGAACCACAGCCGCCGCTTTCGCTCACCACCACCTTGCTGCAGGCCGCGGCGATGAAGTAGGCCGCCGAGTAGGCGGAGAAGTTGACCAGCGCAGTAATGGGCTTGACGCTGCGCTTGGCATAAATGAACTCAGCCAGCTCTTTGCAGCCCACTGCCATGCCGCCACCGGAGTTGATATCGAGCACTACCTCCTTGACCCGTTCGTCAGCCAAGGCGGTAGCAATCTGCGCCCGCGCCCACTCGTAGCTGGTGAGCTCGGTGCAGGTGTTGTCAATTTGGCCTCGCCGGGCCACCAGGATGCCATGCAGCGGGATCACCGCCAGCCCCTCGATGCGGTAGCGCGATTCCCCCCGCACCTCCAGCGGCTTGGGCTCAAACCCATCTGGCAGGTCATCGCCCGCCATAACCTCTTGTTGGCTGCCCAGCATGCGGGGCATTAGCAGGCTCTTAACGCCAGCCAGCACCTCCTGGGTGACATAGAGCGGCACCCCGAAGGCCTGGCTTGCCAGGTGCGGGTAGTTGATCAGCTTTGGCATAGAATGGCCTCGATGTCGTTGAGTTGTTCGACGCTTGCTTTGGTGAGGCCATCCGACAATTTGCCAGCACCTATCATGTTGAGCGGGGTCAGGTAGATATCGCCGTTGGGGATCGGCGGAAGGTTCTCTAACCGGCGAATGTCATTGACGCTGAGCCAACCCCATTGCCGGCCAAGGGCGTATGACCCGTAGCGGCTCTTCTGGTCAGCCCGCATCAGGCCACTTAGATTGAACTCGATGTAGAGATCTTTGCGCTCCGCCGGCAGCAACAAATCGCGCATCATGGCGGACTCGATACGCTTGACCCACGGCAGCAGGGTATAGATGACAAACTGCAGCCCCTGGTGCTCGATGTTGTTATTGGTCGCCCGATCCAGCTCGCCGATCATGTGTGGCGGGATCTTATAAAGGCGGCAGATCTCGATAGCCCCTTGCTTGCGAGACTCCAGCAGCTGAGCCTGTTCGTTGTTCATCCCCATCTGCTTGTACTGCATGCCTTCCTGCAGCAGCGCAACCGAGAAGGCATTACGGATCCCGGAATGACGCTCAACAAACTTGTTCAAAAACGCATCGAGTTTGACCTGCGTATCAAACTTGGCGCCCTCTTTCGGGCTTTCAATCACCCCAGATAAGGTGGTGCCATTGGCAAACACGCGTCCTGCATGTTCATCAACGGCAATTGCCAATCCGACCGTATCCGGATTGGTCTGGATAGGTGAGAGGCCCAGATAACCATCCAAGCTAAACGCCTTGACGTGATGGACCATCCGCATCGGTAAGATCCGCTGACTACCATCCAGCAGTTGATAGTAGGGCAGTCCGTCGGGCCCTTTCAGTACCGCTATTTTGTCCGGATTGACTGGGATAAGTTCAGTGATATACCCCTTGCCATCCCGATCAATCAGGCTGTAGCTGTTGCCCCGCAGACCCAGGTGCCCCATGCGCAACTCGTTGTACTCGAACGCCGTGTCTTTTTGGTTTGGACTGGCATGGACAATATCGTAAAGCGGGTGTTCGGTAGCCCGCTTGCGTGACTCATCTTCGCGACGGTAGAGCTCGCAGGGGAGCTGTGCCACCGACTCGGCCAGCAAGGTGACACAGGCTCTGACCACCCCTTGCGCCAGGGCGGTGTCCGGTGTGACCAATACCCCTGACTTGGTGGCCTTGCCTGTCATGCTGCTGATCCACTGACTGAAGTTGCCCCCCTTGCGCGCACTGCCGAACATGATTGGCAGGAACATTAGCTATCCCCTTTGTTGCGCTTGGCAAAATCGGCTGCAGCCACTGCCCGGCTCATCAGCAATGACCAGACGAGGCAGAGCACGCCGCCCACCACCCAACCGAGCGGCGGGGAGTAGAGGCTGGCGCCATAGGCCAAGGCCGCAGCACCCAGCAGGCCCACGGTGAAAATTGAAAGTTGTGTCAGCATAAAACGTCCGAGGTTTCGTAGATGGAGCGGCCATCATCCCGTTCTGGCACCATGGCCCGGCCGATTGCCATCATCAGCGCGACCGCGCCGTCTATCTTTTGATCCGCGCTCTCTTTGACCGGGCGCACCATGTCATCGTTGCCGGGCAGATTCTTTCCAACCACGTTGCCAATACACCAGGTCATCAAGCTATTGCCATCATGGTGAAAGCGCCCTGCTTGAATGGCGGCCTCCAGCTCCTTCATGGCGCCAGACATGTTCTGATAGTTCTGGGTGATGGTGATGGGCGTCATTCCCTCGTCGGCAAGCGAGTGAGACAAAGCAATCGCGCCCGCCGGATCGAGTGGCGTCTCAATGACGTGATGCCGCTGCGCTGCAGCCTTTGCCTCCTCGAAGATCTCCCGATAGTCGATCTCGGCCCCATCGGTGGTACTGAGCTCACCAATGTTAAGCCACTTTTGATACCGCTCGGCCAAGCGTCGATTGTCGGTGTTGTAGACCGTATCTTCTGGGACCCAGAACTGAGGGGAAACCGAGTAGTAGTGCCGACGCCCGTCGATGTCACGCCAGAACAGGCGGGCCATTGAGTTCATGTCGAGCTTGCGAGCCAGATCGAAGCCAAGGATGCACTCATCACCCACGAACTGATCGAGGGTGAGGGTTTTATCCTCGCAAGCATTCCAGCGCTCCAGGTTGAAAAAGGCCGTCTTGGCGGCAACCCAGACGTTGAGATGCTTGGTCTTGAATTTGTTGGCCTGCCTGGCCTGCTGGGTGGCTTTGATCTGCGCCGATTGCAATTGCTCGGCATAGATTGAGACGCCCAAGTTGGGGTTGGCCTTGACCAGCATTGCCGGATCAGTCCAATCATCCCCCTCATCAATGGTGTAAATGATCCCGAATAACTCATCATCCGGCACCGTGCCGGCTAACATCTCAATCACTTCCCGCCGCTTGTCGTAGCAGGGACCATCGATGTTGTAGCCCGCTGTAGTGATGATCCAGATAAGCGGCTGACGGCGTGCGCCCATCCCCGTCCGCATTGTCATATAGAGATCATCCGTGGCGTGCTCATGGTACTCATCCACGACTGCGCAGGATGGCGACTGGCCATCACCAGGATTACCGATCAACGGCTCGAAGCGCCCTCCGTCTGCTGGGGTGCAAAGGTTGGATGCATTCACCTCGATACCGAAGCGCTCAAGCAAAGCGGGTGTCCGCTTGGCCATCAACCGGGCCGGGGTGAATACAGCCTTGGCCTGATTCTCGGTCGTGGCACCCGAGTACACCTCTGCGCCGAACTCGTTATCCGCGGCAAAGCAATACAATCCCACGCCAGCAGAGATCGCCGACTTCCCATTTTTACGCGGGATCTCGGTGTACACCTCACGAAAGCGTCGTAGGCCACTGCCCTTTCGTACCCACCCAAACGCCGCACAGATAACGAATAGCTGCCAAGGTTCCAGCGAGAGTTTCAATCGCTTAGAGGCCCACTCTCCTTTGGTATGGGGCAGCAGTTGAATGAATTTAGCAGCCCGCTCGGCTTTGTCCTTATCAAAGCGGTAGCGAAACCCAGCACTCTTCTCTTTTGCCAGATCATCTAGATGGCGCTGACAGGACTGGATCACATAACGGCAGGCGATGATCTTGCCCCGCACCACATCGCGGGCGTAGCCATTGGCCACGTTGACGTAGGGATAGCTTTTGCGTGCTGCCATCGGTCATCCCTAAAAATCGTTGAACGGGTTGCTCTCTCCTTTTTTCTGGTTGCCGCCAATCAGGCGTGAGCGACTGGACGGGTCCAGCCCGAGCAGGGCCCCATAAGTTGTCATTTGCTTGAGTGATTCGTTGGCCACGGTACAGGCTGGATTTTTAACCGGGCCACCGGTGGCACCTTCGACCACCAGGCCGTGCCGGGTGATCTCAATTTCAGCTCTGCGCCAACGAGAGTAAGCAGCGCAGAAGGCCTCCAGGTTATGCAGGTCGGTAATGCACAGTACTTCGGCCGCGCACAGCTCTTTGATGATCATGCCCCATAGCGTTGGAGCCCATTGATCTGCTGCCAACCACACTGGGCAGACCACCCCGAGCAGTGGGGTGAATTGGGGCTCATTCTGGTTGAGAGCTCGCTTACCTGGGTTGCCGGCCAAGCGCTTGGCGGATGTTGGTTTTGGCTTGCGACCCCGGCCCGGCACCCCCGCTTTTCCGGTCATGAGCCCTCCGGTTTTAATTTTTAATTTCGCGGGTATAAAAATTTCACGAGGCGGAGCAGTGGGGGAAGCGAAAAGCTGGAAGGATTTGATCCCCCCTACCCCCTCTGGTGCTTAGCCTGGCGGGCTGCCAGCGCCTCTGCACGAGTCTTGGTGTCGTGGCAGTGGTCACATATGCCCTGCAGATTGGACTGCGCATCGGTACCGCCGGCAGCCTTGTTGACGATGTGATCCACTTGGGTTGCGGGTGTCACGATGCCAAGGGCAAGGCACACCTGGCAGAGGTAGTTATCCCTCACCAAGATCCGCTTGCGCAACTTACGCCACGCCCAGTCATAGCCGCGATCCTCCGCGCTGACCTTGGCTACCTTCTTCCAGCCATCGAGCAGATGAACATGGGCAGGACAGTAACCATGGCGCTCGGTGGTCAGCTGGTGACAGGTCCGCTCGCGGCACACCTTGGGTACCCGTGCAGGCACATTCACCCCCTGAAATAGCTTTAACAACTGGACCTTGGCGTTACACTTACCCTTCACGTCAACGAAGGTAAGAGCACAACCTTATGAGCATCGAACAGCCGAAACCTGCCGAGACAACATTGGCAATCCGGTTACCAGAGAGCGAACTGCTGTCGTTCGAGCGGGCGGCTGAACTGCGCGGCATCTCTGTCACCAGCTTTGTCCTTGAGGCATGCCACCAACTCGCAGAAGCAACCATCATCGACAGATCGATCCTGGTAGCCGAGAAGCCAGCTTACACCTCGTTCTTGGATGCGCTGGGTAGTCCTCCCTCCACCAGTGAGCCGTTGAACCGTACTCTCACTTCAAAATCCCCTTGGGACCTGTAATGAACCTCACGACTCCCTGCTCACTTATCGATAATAAGTGAGCTGGTTAATGGGATTGGGTCAGGGAGAAGTAAGCTCTTTCGCAGGCAAGACCTGCTGTTCGAGCGCGGTCATACGCTCTTGCCAGCTCTCCCGCTCGCGCATCAGCCCGGCCGAGCACGTCGGCGAGCACCACGGCGGGCTGTCTGGCTGCATCGCCTGACTGGGCAACGCTGGAATGGCTGGCGCATTGACTGGCTCTGGCTGCCACGCGGCGGGCTTGCTCGAGCACCCCAGCAGCAACAGCACTGGCAGCAGCGGCATCAGTCTCAACCCGGGCGATTTGTTGTTCCGCATCTTGCCTCACCTTATCGACAGCACGCTGGCGGCGCTGCTCTTCCTCACGCGCCAGTTGAACGTTCTGGGCCCTGGCCTCTGCCAGTTCAGCAGATTGCCTATCCCATTTTGCCTGCCATGTCTTGCGCTCACCCTCTTCACCGGCTGAATGACCAGACTGGTAAAGGGCCACGCCACCACCGGCCAATGCAGCAATCACCAGTGCGCCGACCAAGAAGGAGAGCGCGTTGCTTTGCGGGAACAGTGCCATCACATCCCCTTACACTTGGCATTGAGGCGCAACCGGTCTTTCCAAAGCCCAGGGCACACTCGATTCCCTGGCACCGAGCAGTCCTGCTTGCCGGCACGCTTAAACAGTAAGATGGCTTCACAGGCTCCAGGGTAATCGCCAACGTTCAGGCGTCTCACGATGGTGGATCGGCAAAAGGCCCCGGGGCCGATGTTATGGGCAAGCTCGACATAGGCGTCGTACTCGAACTGATAGAGCGGTACCGAGATGCAATCCTTCAAGGCGAGCTCAAACGACCGCACCTCCCGCAGGCTTCGGTTGATAGCTTGCAGCGGGGTGATGGTATCGCCCATCTTGACCCCCTCGGTGCTACCAAACCCCAGCGTCGGCAGCGCAGTCCCGTGAACCGGGTCAGGATAAGCCACCGGCTCATAGCCCTCTCGATTCAAGATCCCCACAAACCCGGCCGCACTGAGCGTCAATGCAGCAATGGCAATGCGAACCTTGCTCATCACTCACTGCCCTGCCCAGAACGGGGACGAATGATGTTTTGCCACAAGAACCAGCCCATCTGGACCGCAATCCACAGGAGCGTAGCCACCAGCACCCAGTCATTGAGCGAGTAGCCGGCAAGCGTCATGCTGGATACTAAAACCGGAGGCCCAGACTTCACTGCGGTGCCACCAAGGGCTGCTGCGGTGGCCATGCTTTCCTCTTTGCTCATCCGAACCCCCAGAAACGAAAAAACCCCTGCAAAGCAGAGGTCTAGACGTAGAATGCAAAAAGGACCGCACCCGTTCAGGTGCAATCCTCCATCATTAGAAGCCACGTTAGCAAAAACTGCAGGCGATTGTCCAAGACAATCTTTCTATGCCCTGCAGCGACCTATCTCAACACCACCAGCCAATGGTTTATAAAACGTGAAATATTAACACCCAGGGTGCTACAATCTCTCAAATGTCAAACCGGAGGTTTATGGTTTTATGAAAAGTGACACCTCAGGAGTGAAAATATCATCAAAGATAAACTGGCTAGCCAACCACGCCCCCCCCGGTTCGTTGGTGCTGCAACCATGGCTCATAGAGAACGGTATCAGCTACTCCCTGGCCTCTAAGTATGCGAACAGCGGTTGGCTGAAAAAAGTGTCCAACGGTGTCTACTATCGCCCTAATCCTTATCAGAATTTGCTGCCTGATTGGACTGATGCTCTCGCAGCCATCACCAATCAACTGAATCGCCATCCCCACATAGCAGGTCTCACAAGCCTGAAATACCAAGGACTAAGTCACTATCTGCAACTCGGAAAAGAGCAGGTCTGGCTCGGTGGTGAGAGTAAGAGCTCTCTCCCAGCATGGTTTCGTGAGTTTGACTGCTCACCCTGGTTGTTTATCGGCACATCGAAACTGGCAGCGCAAAGCGAAAAAGATTTCACACTGATCACTGTACAGGGCAAAGAACTCCGAGCCAGCTGCCCCGAACTCGCCGCTTATGAGGTAGTCAACACGATAGGTAAACATATCAGCTTTGAACACGCAGCGGAGCTGTTTCAAGGCTTGACCAATTTGAGTCCTCGTAAAGTGCAATCCATATTGACACGAAGCAAGGCAGTCCAAACCAATCGGGTATTTCTTTTTTTCTCCCATTATTATCGCCATCAGTGGGCAAAGAGACTCGATGAAACCCAGATCACATTAGGAACCGGCAAACGCCAAGTCGTCGCACAAGGGCGTTTGGAACCTCGCTATCAAATCACCGTGCCAGAACCTTTTTCGTAGCATCAGAGATCGATCATGAATAAAGACTCCGTCTATTACCGACAGGTAGCATTACTGCTCAAGATGCTGCCAATCATCGCCAATGAGAAGATGTTTGCCCTAAAAGGGGGAACTGCTATCAATCTTTTTGTACGTGACTTCCCCCGACTGTCTGTTGATATCGACTTATCCTATCTGCCACTCGAGCCTCGAGAAGAAACGATAGCCAATGTCAGGGCCGCATTGCAGCGCATTGTCGAACAAGCGAATAGCCAGCAAGGCCTACAAGCACGTCTTCAAGACAATAACGGGGATGAACTCAGGATTATCGTCACAGGCGCAGCGACGATCAAAATCGAACTCTCGCCAGTTGCCCGAGGCACACTGCATGACCCCGAAGTGCTTCCTGTGGTTGAAGATGTCGAAACTGAGTTTGGCTACGCCGAAATAGCAGTTGTCAGCATGCCTGACCTTTACGGGGGCAAACTCTGCGCGGCAATGGACAGACAACACCCACGGGATCTGTTTGACGTCCGAATGCTATTGGCTGCAGAGGGGATAACCCGGGAGATATTCGTGGGCTTCCTCGCTTACACACTGGGCCATCCCAGACCTATCAGCGAAGTGATGGACCCAAGATGGAAAGATATCTCTGGCGCGTTTCAACAGGAGTTTGAAGGGATGACTAACAAGCCCGTCACCTTGGAGGAACTGCTTGAAGTCCCCGAAGCAATGTTTGCCGCTTTAAAAGCCCAGTTTACCCCACGTGATAAAGACTTTCTCCTCTCCTTCAAACGAGGAGAACCCGACTGGACACTGTTTGATATACCTACCGCAGAACAATTACCCGCGATTCGTTGGAAACTACAGAATTTGCAAAAATTGCGAGACAAGAACCCTGAAAAACATCAAGAGGCATTGGTAAAACTCGACAAGGTTTTAACGACATGGCTTGTTGAATAGTCCCTTTAGAGGAAAGCCGCACCATCAGTGCGGCTCCAGAACATTACACCTTCACCGGCTAGAATGCTTGCATCTCGACATTGAGCGCGGTCTCAACGGTGAGCTTGAACAGCTGTTTGGATGAGTGTGTCAAGATCTTTTTCAGACTTAATCTCTTTAGCCAGCAGAGCTGGCCAAAGCTTTGAGTTTGTATTGATCCAATTTTACTAACGAATGTATTTTTTGAAAAATCACTTATTCACGGATGGTTGCACATGTATATTTATAGGTTCTTGTATTTATCACGCTCAATATATTTGGAGTCACTACTTTCAATCCCAATATCTTTTTTTAACCATGGCGATAATTCGTCGACCTTTAACTTATGGTTTTTTCTACGCGCTAGCAATCTCATTATTGATTCAACCAGATTACTTCCTACAATTTCCATGATAACCTCGTTTTAACCTCTATTATTAACATGAAATTGAGTATCATTAATCGATACTAGGAAGACCAACGATGAAATCTAACCAAACACATAAGCGTAAGTTATACATATCCCAGATCAGTGCACTACACACTTTCGAAGCCGCTGCACGTCACAGCAGCTATTCCCGCGCGGCTGCTGAACTCTTTATCACCCAAGCAGCTGTTAGCCAACAAATTCGAGGACTGGAACAAACCCTCGGGATCAAGCTGTTCATCCGTGAAGGGCGCAGTATGAAGCTGACAGAATGGGGCCATCGCTTACTCCCATGGGTAAGCCAAGGAATGGCTGCATTCGAACAAGGGATAGCGTCTCTTGAAAGAGAACCACTCGAGGGGGTGCTGAACGTTACCGTCCATCCCTCCTTCGCCAGCCGCTGGTTGATGCCAAGACTATGGCGCTTTGTAGAAAAACATCCGGAAGTTGAGATACGCCTCAATACACAGACCCAATTATTGCCCATTGGCCGTGGCGGTATGGACCTAGCGATCCGCTACTGCAAAGAGGTCGAACCAACACTTCATTCATGTCTGCTACTCAAAGAATGTGTATTTCCAGTCTGTGCTACGGCCCTTGCAGATAAATTCCAAGCCATTGAATCTCTCTACAATACCGTCATCATCTCCGGGCCCGATTATGCCGGGAGCTCATGGGAAAAATGGTTACAAGAAGCAGGCTATCAACTGGATTTAAAAAAAATAAAACGTCTGGAGATCAACAGTAATAGCCTAGCTTTGGACATGGTTCTCTCTGGCAAAGGGGTTGCCCTGAGCAGAAGCGTGCTGGCAGGTGATCTAATTTCAAATGGTCTGCTCACCAAACTATTTGACTACTGTTATAAATCTGACAATGGCTATCACCTGGTTTGGGATGCTGACTCTCCAAGATTAAAGAGGATCGTCTGTTTCAGCAATTGGATCAAAGAAGAGATAAGACAAAGCGTGAATAACTATGAAGATGAGTGAATATACTCTCATAGTAAACAATGACCTTTGAAGGTTGTTGTTGAATAGTACCTTCAGATGAAAGCCGCACCATAGGTGCGGATTCAAGAGCCTAACCCCCCGCTATCAGCGCCTGCACTTCTGCGCACGTCTGCAGGTACCGCGGCCTCTCAAGCTCCCCCCCGATAAACCGCCGCCCCAACCTGATCGCCGCTCTGCCGGAACTGCCATTTTCTTCTTTGCATCACCAGCATCGTCTCATTTATCAGGCGCTCTTTTTCAATCCCCCCGCAATGCTTGTGAAGCGAGACCGCGCCTTACGACTTTTTCCATACAAGGTATAACACGAAGGTACCTCCGAGCGCGGCGGTGATGATGCCCACCGGGAGCTCTTGCGGCGAGAGAATGGTCCGGCTGATGACATCACCGGTGGTCAGCATGACGGCGCCCCAGAGCGCGACCAGCGGCAATACGTATTTGTGGGTCATGCCTGTAAACGGACGCACAAGATGCGGGACCATCAAGCCAATGAACCCGACGACGCCAGTGAGTGCCACTATCGACGCGGTACAAAAGGCACAGCAAATGAAGATCTCGCTGCGCAGGCGATGCACATTTATCCCCAGTGAGTGGATGGTCTGATCCCCTACCAAGAGGGTATCCAGCGCACGGTAGCGTTTAAACGCCAAACCAACGACACATAGCAGGCCTGCCAGCGCGAACAATAGATTGTCCCAGCGGGCAAGCCCCAGGCCACCCATGGTCCAAAACAGGATCGAGCTGGCCGCACGCTGATCACCTGAGTAGATCAAAAAGCTGGTCGCCGCGCCGAACAAAAACGAGATGGCCAAACCACAGAGCACGAGATTATCGTTGCCGCGCTTTTTCTGCATCGAGAACAGCACGATCACCGCCGATGCCGACACTATGCCACCAATAAAGGCGGCCACTGGCAGCGTCCAGGCGCCGAGCGCATCGCCAAGGCGGGTGATCACCAGCACGGCCCCTGCCGATGCCCCGGCCGATAACCCAAACAAAAACGGATCAGCCAGGTCATTGCGGGTCGCCGTTTGCAACAGCGCCCCGACCATGGCCAACCCCGCCCCGCCGATGATGGCCAGCAAGGCTCGTGGCAACCGCAAGTCCACCAGAATACGGCTGGTCATCTCCATCGGTTCATCGCCAAACGACAGCAAGCCGGCCAAGACTTCACTTAGCGAAAAGGTGATCGAACCAAACCTCAGGCTCAGCAAAAACACCACGATCAGGGCTACCAGCCCAACCAGCCACATCAACTGATGTGCATTGAGTTTTAATGGCATGGGTTACTTGGGATAAAACGCATGCGAGAGCTGTTCAATTGCATCCACATTCGCCGGGCCGGGGGTTAATTGCTCGTAGCGCAGTTTCACGTAACGCCGGTTTTTCACCGCATTGGTGTGTTGCATCAGCGGGTGATTTTCGAGGAAGTGTTGCAGCGAATCGGCACCGCTGGCACTTTGATAATCCAGCAGGATGATCACGTCCGGATTGGCTTTCGCCACGCTTTCCCAGGAGGTTGTCGCCCAGCTGGTTTCCATATCATGGGTCACGTTGTGACCGCCTGCAGCACGGATCATGGCATCCGGCATGGCGTATTTACCCGCGGTAAATGGCTTGTCTTCCCCCGAGTCGTACAAGAAGACGTTTTGCACCTTGGCTCCCGCCGCCGGTGTTGGCAACGCCGCCAAGCGGGCTTTCCAAGCAGTCACCAATGCAGCGGCCTGATCCTGGCGATCAAAGATCACCCCCAGTTTTTCAATGTCGCCGTATAGCAACGCCATGCTCGCGGGCTGATCCACTTTGTGCGTGAGCACGCAGCTTTCAGTCAGCACCAGGGTATCGATGCCATAGGGTGCAAGGGTCTGCGGCGTCACTTCCCCTCCCACCTTCATGCCGTAACTCCAACCGGCGAAGAAGAAGTCCGGTTTCGCCGCGAGCAGCGTTTCCAGAGTGGGATACTTGGGTGCCAGCTCAGGGATGACCCCCAGTTGCTGCTTGAAGCTTGCTGACATTTTGTACCAGCCGCTGATGCCGGTGACGCCGACCACGCGCTCTTGCAGACCCAATGCAAACGCCATCTCCGACATATTGATATCGTGAAACACCGCGCGTTCAGGGCGTTTTTCAATCGTCAGCGGGCTACCACAGCTCTCCACTGTCACAGGGTATTGAGTGCTGGCAGCATGCACAGCAGCCATCGGCAGCGTTAACGCCAAAGCGGCAAACCATTTCATCAGGCAACTTCCTTAGAGGGACAAACAGAGTGTGACGCAGCTTCAAAATGATGAATCGAGCGGCTTCCTTGAGGGTGATTGAAGGTCAAGACCTGCAATCCAAAAATCGGAGTTATGTATTCGTTGCGCATAATCACGTTGGCCGTATCGCACCTCACCACGGCTTGTTGCGACATCAGCACCACCTTATCCGCAAACGGCGCCACCAACGGCAGATCATGCAACACGGCAATCGCGGCAATGCCTTTACGGCGCACCAATGCCAACAGCTCCAGCCGCGCCAGAGGATCAAGGTGGTTGGTCGGTTCATCGAGCAACAGCAACTGCGGCTCCTGCGCAAACGCTCGAGCAATATGTGCTCGTTGCTGCTCGCCGCCTGATAGCGAGCCCATCTTGCGCGCACTTTTGCTGGCCAGATTAAGCTCGCATAGTGCTTTGGATACCACCTGCTCATGGCGGTCCTTACAACAACAGAACGTATGCGGCACACGACCAAGACTCACGTATTCACGCACACTCAAGCGCGGGTCTACGTGATCATTCTGTGCTACCACCGCGATCACCTTCGCTTTCTGCTGGGGCGACATCTTGCTCACTGGTACACCGGCAATGGTCAAAGTTCCTTGAGTTGCGAGGTATTCACCGGTGATCGCTTTGAGCAAGCTCGATTTACCGCTGCCATTGGGGCCAATCACAGCCACGCATTCCCCCTCCGTCATACTGAAGGTCGCGGACGCCACAGCTTGCCAACCGGCAGGACTGACAGCCGAGAGCCGCTCAAGGTGTAACAGGGAGTTAGGTGCTGTCATGGGGGACATCTCAGTGTAAAACGAAGTAATTGTTACGATATAACATAACACCTAATTTTCAATAGAAGAACTCCTACATTTTAAGGGGGGTGTCGTCAACAGCCGTCAGAACTAGTACAGCTTGCAGATTCGGCGCTCTATAACGCCAAATCATCCGGACGTAACTGCATCAAAATGGCGTAACCAGCAAGCATCTACACCCAGATGTTTTTCCTTATGTAATTCCCCCCATTGGTAGAAGGCGGCGATTAGCCGCCTCCTGCACCAACGTTATTTCCCTTCAGCCACCGCTATCAATGCCTCCACCTCCGCACAGGTCTGCAGGTACCGCGGCTTCTCAAGCTCCACCCCGATAAACCGCCTCCCCAACGTGATCGCCGCTTTGCCGGTAGTGCCTGACCCCATAAAGAAGTCCGCCACCACATCACCAGGGCGACTGCTGGTCCGAATGATATGCTCCATCATGGCCAGCGGCTTCTCGCAGGGATGTTTACCCGGGTAGGCTTGCACTGATGGGTACAACCACACATCGGTAAACGGCACATCCTGGGTGACAGAGAACGGCCGGCGCAACTGCTCATACTCCGCCCGCAACTCGTCATAGGATGCCACCAGATGGCTGTAGGTCTGGTGCAACCCCTGATAAGTCTCGCTCAGCCCGGCATAATCCTGCCCAAGTGCCCTGCCCCGTTCGGCAAACAGCCCCTGTAACTGGACATACTGATCTCGGCTCGGCAACTGCCACTGACTGGCACCGAACCAGTGACCAGCCATCTTGGTGCCGGTTACCCGGTTAATATCGGCAGCACTGACCCCCGCAGCCTCCCGGGCATGGCGGAAATACTCAATCAGCGGGGCAAACACCTGACGGCGCAGATCGTGGCATGCCTTCGCATAACCCGATCCTGCCTTGGCACTCCCCTCTGCCCCAACCTGCTCAGCAAAGATGATCCGTTCGCTCGCCGGCCAGTACGCTCTCATATCGGCCTTGCGCATCCGGTTCCAGACTCCTGATGGCTTAGCCCACACGATATGGTTCAACACCCGGAAGCGATCCCGGATCAGCATCTCCACATCCGCATTCATCCGCGGTGAGCAGAACAGGTACACAGAGCCATTGGGCTTTAGCACCCGCTGGAACTCCAACAGGAAGGCATCGAGCCAAGCCAAAAAAGCAGTCCCACTCTCCCACTGATTGTCCCACGCCTCCTGCTTCACCCCGAAATAGGGCGGGTCAGTTGCAATCAGATCAACGCTTGCCGCCGGCAGCGTCTTGATAAACTCCAGCGAGTCCACGTTCACCAACCGCACCCACCCGTCCTGTAATTGTTTTTCCATGACTACCTCCAAGCAGGGGCTCAGAGGCACTCGCATTGTTGATGACCTTACAACGGGGACACTTAATGTCGATCTGCCCCACAAAATTTGCCAATTTCTTGCCGCAATGGCCGCATCGTAATTCATACATATGATCAGGGGTCCTTAAGCGTGATAAGCTCACCCCGCTCTGCAGAGCAATGGTGGCCTTGGCTTAGCCCGTGACCTTGAACATGTGGCTAGGTGGCCTGGTGGCGTTACAAGCACCGCCTGGTCGCCACTATCTCTCAGGCAACAAAAAGCCCGCCACATTGCTGTGCGGGCTTTGTTTTTCGTCCAATGAAAAAAGGACCGAACCTATTAGGGTACAGTCCTCTATCATTGATTTCTATGTTAGCAAATATTGCAAGGGGATACCAATATAAAAATATCACACAAGAATCAATCTTGGTACTTGTTGTGTGATGCCAGAGTGCCCCGTCTGATGATAAGACTACCGTACGAACTGATGCGACGTACGGTAGCCGGGATCAACCAAATGTCTTGCTTAGCTCCTTTAGATCACTAGCTCGTCTGAGCAAGTGTTCGCTGGTGTTACTGACATGGTCTATTTTTTTACTATTCTCATTAGAGAATGATGAAATGGAATTTATATTCCTGCTTATTTCCTCTATAACCACATGTTGCTGTGTTGCAGCTGAAGATATTTGATGTGAAAAATCTGACACCTTATCTATTTCGATTACTACTTTATTTAAATTGTCTGAACTTTGACGGGTGCTTACAAGACACTCATTCGTTTTATTGACATTCAGGTTCATCATGTCCTTCCACTGCCCAAGCGTACTTTGAATATGTCCAATACTGCTCTGAATTTGCTCAGTAGCTTTGTGTGTTCGAGTTGATAAATTGCGAACTTCATCAGCAACAACAGCAAAACCACGACCTTGTTCACCGGCTCTGGCTGCTTCAATAGCTGCGTTTAGCGCTAACAGATTGGTTTGATCTGCGATGCCTTGTATCTCAGACATGATAGAGCCAATCCGTTCTGATTCACTTGATAGGGATAAAGCTGATTCAAAAGCACTTTTCGCTTGAACAGCCAAAGCAGAAATATCAGCTCCCACAGCTTGTAGTTGTTGATTTGTAGTAATACAGTGACTTCGAGCATCTTCAATCTGACTGTTACTATCCTGAATGTTTCGACTTATTTCTTCTGCCGCCGAAGCCATTTGTGTTACAGCAGTAGCTACTTGTTGGATTTGTAAATCTTGAGAAGATATATCATTGCTTGCAGATGAAGCAGAGCCACGAAGTTCATTTGCCATGGTTTTCAATGAAAATGTTGCATCGTCCACGCGCCCCAGCACTGTGCGGATCCTGGCTTGCCAAAGCTTTATGTGGAAGTCAGCAATGCTGTGAGGGGAATTACCAGAAAAGATAAGGCGACTAATACTGTCATAATCTTCCCTCAAGTCTTTTAAAAAAATTGGGGTTAACAATAGTTGATGGCGATTTAATAATATGGCGGCTATCAATGGTGTTAGTATAAAAAAAGCTTGTACTGGGGGAAGAAACCAAACGGTGCTAGCGATGCTCAACAGCAATAGAAGGGGGCTGAGAAAGGTTAAGCTACCCCAATGAAAATTCATGATTGATTTCGAAGAGCTCTCATTGAAAATTAACTTGCTGTACATTATACTTGCACGCTTTTTATGTTCAGGATCTGGCCGGCAACGAACAGATTGATAGCCAGACACCTTACCATCGTTATAAATTGGCGTAACATATGCATCTACCCAATAGTAACCACCATCTTTACAGCGATTTTTGACTATACCTCGCCATGGTTTGCCAGCCTTTAGATTAGTCCATAAGTCAGCAAAAGCAGCTTTAGGCATGTCAGGGTGGCGCACCATATTATGATGTTGGCCAATCATTTCATCTAAGCTGTAGCCGGCAATTCTGCAAAAATCTGGATTAGCATAAGTAATGTCACCTTGTAGATCAGTGGTAGATACTAGCTGTAAATTCTCAGCCACTTCTACTTCGTGGTCTGTAATAGAATCCTTTTTGTGTTTCATTTGAGCATCCCGTTCAAATCTAGAGGTTGTCGTGAAGCGATTTAATTCTTATCTAAGAAGCAGTTATTGATAGTGAATGGCATTATCAATAACTTATGGCTTCATAAAAAATTATCACTTTCAACTTTATGATTTTTACTTGCATTGGTATTCTCAGCGACTAGCTATATCGGCAGCATCTTTAGTTATTTCATGACCCCTTTGTCCTCATACAAAGATCTGTTTACTGCTTTCTCAAACCTAAGTAGTTGGCCTATCTTGATACTGCAGATAGATGGCGTGAAATGCAGCCTTACTCTGCAGGGCCGCTGCAACACAGTCAGGATCAAGATGACTACCTGCATTCTCCACCAGATAAGCAAATGCCTCATCAAATGACCAGGCTAGTTTGTAAGGGCGCTCGCTACTCAAGGCATCAAATACATCAGCTACGGCAACGATACGCGCTTCGATCGGAATAGCATCTCCCGCCAATCCTTCTGGATATCCTTTACCATCAAAACGCTCATGATGGTAGCCAATGATGTTCTTGAGCATGTCAGTATGATGGATCCCATCGAGTTCAAACTCGCAGATCATCCGTGAGATAATATCCTTCCCTTTGATGGAATGGGTTTTCATGACCTCGAACTCGTCAGTAGTCAATTTGCCGGGTTTCCTCAAGATGGCATCTGGTATCGCAATCTTGCCGATGTCATGCAAGCCGGAGAAGCGGTAGATAAATTCAACATCTTCATCAGTCAGAGCATGAGTTGATACTAGAGCTTTAGCAATATTACGGGAATAAGCGGACATTCGGAGTAGATGGTTGGCAGTCTCTTCATCCCGATAACGGCTGAATTCCAATGCCGTGGCCAATGCGCTACCCAGAATCTTGATGGTCATAAACTCCATGGCGATGACACTTGACAGTATCTGGGCATAAGACGACAGCTCGCCCTGAATATTTTCATCAAAATAGTTCGGTTCAACAGCATCGCAGAATAGAAAGCCGAAGAGTTTGTTGTTGAACCACAGTGGTTCGGTGTAACTGGAAGCATAGCCAGCAGCGACCAGCTTACGATTGTAGTCAGAGTGGGAGTGTTGCCCATTATTCAGATCATCAATCACTCGGGGTTGCTTGTGCTCCGCGAGGTACCGTAAGGAGGGAACATCACTTAATTTAACCTCATATTGCAAGAAAGGAGAATGGCCCTCTGTACTGCTGGTAGCGAATGTCTTGAGCAGATCTGTGCGCTGGTCATAAATCGCAACAGATACCTGCCCCAACTTGCTAAAGTGCCTCTTTAGATGGATATGCATACTTTGTAATCTTTCGTCAAATGAGCCATCCATAGCTGTTTGATCTCCGTACTAAAACCTTCCAGTGTAACTATCACGATTTCTTTTTGAGGCTAACAGGTAATTTATGAAAATGTTAATAGTAGTGCATTAATTTTTACCTGTGTATTTTTGATGGTAATGCACCCTTATTAACCCCTTGTAATGTAAGGCATTTCTTAATCGCTGGCCGTTTTACTTTTTTATGTAAACATATATCGACAAGATGGAAATACTTTATGAAACCATGGAAAAAAGGTTGTATGTTGCGAATACAGCAGCTTGAACCGAGCCGATAGTTATTGAACAGCACCACAAAAATACAGTTAAGGTGTCTATCATGAGAAGTTTCGGACGGCAGAGCGACTCAGGGATCCAAGCCTCGGTTCGATGGCACTGCAAACCTAAGTGACCAGGATCGGGCGCAGGCCGGTACAGCCACAGCGCGGGCAGATCTTGTCGATGGGCTTGCCGTGCAATCGGGATGCGTTCATATCCCGCACATTCCCCCTCCCCTTGCACTGACAAGCAGCATCCGGGATATCGGTGGTACTGCATTAGTGCTGTACTTACCAGTGTGGTGCGGACCGCAGAAAAGCTCAGAGCCGAGGGAATGTGTAGCCGTCATGTCACCCTGTTCATCCGCACCAGCCCATTCAATGACAAAGAGCCCTACTACGGCAACCAAATCAGCACCAATGTAGCCATCCCCACCAACGATACCAGAGCACTGCTTGCCCTGATCGGACCCCTCCTATCAAGCATCTGGCTAGACGGGCACCGCTACCAGAAAGGTGGCGTCATCCTTGCCGACTTCACCCCAGACAGTATCCAGCAGGGTGACCTGTTCGCCAGCGAGCAGCAGGGGCCACAAAGTAAAGCTCTGATGCAGGTAATCGACAAGATAAACCAAGAAGGACTGGGGAAGGTCTACTTTGGCATAAGGGGACGGGATACCAGCGAATGGATGATGAAGCGGGAGCAGCTCAGCCCAAGATATACAACGTCATTAGCAGAGCTATTGGTCGTGAAATGATAACGGGAACAGCAAAATGATCTTCCCTTGTAAGAGAAGTCCACGTTTTGCACACATCTGAACGGATGTTCCTTTGTCTCCTATAAGAGACAAGAGCAAACCAGATCATGAGAGCCAAGGCAACACACACAATAAGAGTCACGCATGTATCCTGCCAATTAAATACACACAATAGAATGATAAGGTATCCCTAACCAGCTCGATCAGCTCTGAACCGACTCACATTTTGGTTCTGGTAACTCGTTCTCCGGCATCAGCAATGGACTGGGGTGTATGCAGATCACCTTGATAAAGATCCGGCGACAAGCCATTCGTCCAGGCTCCGGCTTGCACCGCCTGGTTTCTGCCTCCTTTTCCACATAGCGCAATGACCGCAGATAAAGCACCACTTTACCTGCATCGCGGGCCGGGATACCAAGAAGGTAGGACACATCGTATAGGTCAAAGAACTCACCATGCTTGAACGCCCACCTTGCAACCTTCAACGCCGGCCACTTCCATTTGCTGTCCATTGAGTCCCTCCATAGCCAATAGTTTTCAATTTAGCTGGTGTGTAGCCACTTTTCACACACGGAGAACCTCGATTTAAAAGTATGTCCGCAGCAGTCATGTTGGTGACTGGTTAGCACAGAATTTGTCCATTATTGGGAAAGATCTATTCAACTTGAGTTTGCTATTAAAAAAGAATGATTTTCGCAAGCAAAAAAAGTTATTTAAATTTTTCATCTTCGATCAGAAGACTTGCATTTGGCGCAGCGGAAGAATGAAAAACCACTCATTGTAAGTGATCACCAACACAGAGCGTAAGGCTCACAATTTACCCACAGCCTAAAGGTTATCCACAGATTGCAATAGAAACACAAGCACCTTATCTTGTGTCTATTAACAAAAATACCACTACATGCGGTGTGACAAGCATAAGCACTAAGAGGCTGCATGATGATTTCAATCTAACTCGGCCTTGCAGGGACGCACTGGACGAAAAATGTGCAAAAAAGATTCAGGTATGGGCAAGAGTGTGCTGATGGGCTTGGCGTAGCCAGCTGTTTACTGGTAGCGTCTGGCAATGGATTCAGCAGGGTCACAAATCGAAACAGAGCGATTGATAATCATGCCTTGTCCCTGATGACAAATGATCGGAAAATTCAGGAATTGGCCACAAGGCCCCCAACAACACCAAACAGCGAGAGAGGTGAAAATGCTTTCACTTAGACGACTTTATCAACCGCCGAATAGGGAAACACTATATGGCAAAACTGAAGCGCCGCAATCCCGCGGCAAAGCGCAGCTGCGGCTGCAAACAAAAGGCCCATCAACGCATAGCTGACAGGCCCAAGAGTAAAGCAAGGAAGTTGTTGTTAGTAGCAACCACGACCCTGTTACCGATACTGCCTCACATCAAGAACGGTTCCGACGCCATCTTAGCAGTGAGAGACTTGTATCTCGCATTTTTTAACTAACTTTGTGGGGGCTATGCCCCCATTTCTTATTAACTAATGTGGGTAAAATTATATACTGTTGACGCCATAGTCAAACCATTTCGTTCGGATATCAGAACGCTATAAATGCGATATCCGGCGACTGATTCTCTACTTCTACTTGTAAATCATATTCATGCGAAGAGCCTGTTACTAGTAACGCCACCCCATAGTTTTCTCGGTACCATCTCAAATTTCATACATCACGCCGCCGTTACTCGCATGTAGAAGGCCTCCACCTCGCTCTCCTGCACATGGCACCAGGCAAGCACGGCTTGATAGAGCGGATACCACTGCCGCACCCACTCACCGCGACTCAGGGTGCCCAGCAACGGTTCAATAGCGCGCCGGATCTGCGTACCTAGAATGGGTCGCAGCCCGGTTCCTCCACAACGTGGACAAATCTTGTCTATGGGCTTGCCGTGCAATCGGGATGCCTCCATATCCCGCACATTCCCCCTCCCCTTGCATTGGCAAGCCGCATCCGGTGTATCTGCGGTACGGCAATAGTGCTCCACAGCCAGTGCCGCAATGGTTTTCAGGGCCATGGCATGACCTCGAGACTTGATGGCGCCCACATACTTGGGAGCCTGCTTGCTGCAGTGTGCCATCACCCCGATCACCGCCTTGCGATAACTGGCCTTATCTTTTGTGTAGCGGGCCATCATCAGTGCCAACCCCACTCCCTCATATTTCTGCACCAGCCCAAGCGCCCCCAGCACATCGGCCTGGGTTAGGTGAGAAGGGCCGGTAGAGCGCGACTGGATAGCCTGCAGCATGACCGAACGGGGTTCACCGATTGAAAGTGCATATTCAAGCCGCATCAGAATGCCTCCAGTGACCAGTTGGCGCCTTTGCGCATCACACCGACAAAGGTGAACATCCAGTGCTGCTTGGCGGCCACCTTGATCTTGACACGGGCGTCATCTTCCCAGAACCCCTTCACCTCGTGCAGTTCGATCAAGCCATCCTTGCGCACCACCATAAAGTCAGGGGTGTAGAAGGTCTTGTCCGCCAGGCGCAGCTTGAGCGGCTCGAACTCATAAGAGATCACCTCGCCCGCCAGCATCAGCCGCCGAAGATGATCTGCATAAGCCTGCTCGGTCTTGTTCATGGAACCCGGTATCGGCTGCGGACGGGCCCGCACCTTCACCCGTTGCCCCGCGCCACTCTTTCCACTGTATGGCGTCATCCAAACACTCCCAGGCCGGCGGCCTTGTTTAACGTCATCACGACGTGAACCAGCTGACTGCCATGGGCTTGTTCCCACTGCTGCCAACCCTTGTTGTGCAATTCCATGTGTGCGTCATGACAGAGTGGAAAAGTCAGGTGATCATGGGCCTTGCTCCCCATCACACTTAACCCGTGGCCCACAATGTGGTGCGCCTCGATGCCCCCAGTCTGGCCGGTCACCACACACGGTAGCTGGCGCACGAACGCCAGATAGGCGGCCGACTCCCAGCGCTTCATCTTCGGTCTGGGGATATGCAGCATCGGCGGCTCTGGGTCGATGGCCTTCACTGCTGGCTTGACACGGATCCGGCTGCGCAGCTCGGCGAGTGGGTCTTGCTCCATCAGCTCGGGTCGGCTCACCCGATAGCGGGCATCGGTCTCTCGATAACCACGCCCGGGGCGCAACACCCGCTCTTTCTCCAGTGGTGACAAGCGACAGGCATGGCGCACTACCTCGATCGGCAGCCGCCCCTGCACCTTGAATACGCTGGCCCACCAACAGAGATCCCGCGCCTGTAACTGAGGGAGCGATACCCCGCACCAACCCGCCACCCGCGTTAACACCGCTCGCGCAATGGCAGGGGCATACTTGGCAAGGTTAATTGGCAACTGGCCGTCACGGAACTCGTTATCGTGATGCCAACACAGGGGCAGTGGCAGGCCACCTATCTGGGCGGTGACCGACTCACCAATGCAGCCCTCGCCGATCAAGCACTGACCCACACCACGCAAGGCCAGTTCGCCACCGGCAGCGTTGACGATGGCAGGATCCAGCAGAGCGCTGGCCAGCTCAGGGAACTGCATCAGCAGATCGCCCTTTTCGCAGGCAGGGACCAACACCGCCGGACGATTACCAAGAGAGGAGCGCAACGCAACCAGCCCCTCTCCCACCTCCAGCAGCACCAGCCCCATGGCTGGCACAAACACCGGATGGGTTGGCATCATCCCAGCTTCTCCACCATCTCCAGCTTATCGAGCAGCGGGCCCAGGCGAGCCAGCAACTGGTAACTTGCGCTACGGCGTACTGCGAGTGATTCAGAGGCAATGACCCGGCGGGCCGCTTCTGCTGCTGTCAGGCCCGGGCAAGACGTGTCGATGGAATGGAACAGCGCAGCACTCTCGTTAAGTGCTGCACCAGCCGGGTTGCTGGCTTGCTGCTGTAAATGGTGTGCTCTGGCAGCACTACGGCTAGTAAACTTGCTCATGTGACCCCTTTACCTCACGGTAATAGTTCAGCCGTTCGAGGAAATACGTCCGGTATTCCTCTGGCTGACGGGTGATGGCCTTGGCAACATCATCTCGGGTTGCCAAATGTCGGCGGCACAGCCAAACCAGCCAAGCCGCCTGCTTATCCAATTCTACTTTCTGGCGTTCCTGCTCAGGAAGCCGCGCCAGATCCAATGCCATAGCCTGCTAATTCGCCCCCGGCCAGCCCCTGCTTGAAGGCGGTCAGAATGTGGATCAGGTATGCCGCTTCATGGCGGGCATCGTGCAGGGCGTGGTGGCGGTACCCCTCGAAGGGCAATTGATACTTGGGATCGATACCAAGTAATTGCCGCCCCATCCACACCACGGTGCGCAGGCTCTGGTTGCCACGAAACCACCAAGGCTGGTCAACGCCCCACTGCAGGTAAGCATCAGCCAGCAGCACGTTGTCGAACTCGCTGCCATTGCCCATCAGCTCAACCGCGGCCACCTTGTCAAAATGGCGGCCCAAGAAGTTAGAAAGAGCCTTGAGCGCATCCACCAGGAACAGCCGGCCAGCATTACCGAACATCTCCTCCCATGCCGCTGGGCTCTCTATCTTCTGCCGTTCCCAAAATGCCATGGTGTCGTCATCACGCTGGCGGCCCTGCGCCAGATCTACCCGGCAGTAGAACTCATCCATGGCACGCAGCTGCGCCACATCCACAATCACTACCCCGATGGTGCCGATCACCGCATCATGACCCTGTGCGAGGGTCTCGATATCCACCACTGCGACCAAACTTGGATTACTCATACGTCCAGATCCTCAATTAAATGGCCAGTTTCAGGCCGCCACTTCTCCCAGCCCAACCTTGGCCAACAGATCGGCAAAGCGGCTCTGGAACCAGTGCGGCTGGGTCTCACGCTGACAGCGTGGATCCACAATGTTCTTGCCGAACAGCAGCCCCTTTGGCGTGATTGCCCAGAACTCCTTCTGCTTGTCCGGGGTCTTGCTGGATGGCCGGCTCATTTTGGCAAGCAGGCCATTGGATTCGAGCAAGGCGTTAAAGCAGCGCACTCCCATCGCAACCCGGTGCAACCTCAGCCCTTCGGTGGCAGAGAAAGTCGGCCGCGAACTGCCATCAGTCGCATCACTCGGTGCGTCGATGGCATAGCTGGGCAGCAGGTTCGGCAGTCCATGTTGGCGCTGGATATTCTGCAACATCCCCAGCTTGCCGGCGTTGCTGACATTCAGCATGCGGGCCGCCGTCTCGGCAAATAGCAGCTCAACCTGCACTGCGTCCACATTGACCGGCGAATGGATCGCCACCTGGTATTGACCGCTCTTGCGCAGCGAGGGCAACACCTCGCCGGTTACCCATTGCTTGAATGCCCGAGCGGCAGGCAACTTGCTGCCGAAGATCAAGGCATACACGCCGCCCTCATCAAGGAAAGAAACCTCCTGAACACCGCTGGTTGTAGGGGTGTCGCGTTTCACGACATCCCCCTCATCCACATGGCGACGCACTGCATCCCGCGCATTGCTGTAGCCCAGGGCCTTGCACACATCCACCGCGCAAAATAGCACTCGGCCGTCCTCCTGGATCAGCCGTACCTTGCCAAACTCCTCACTGTCAAAACTCAACACCTGCATGTCACTCTCCCGATTGTCATGGGTAAGGTTTAGCCACCAAATAATACTGTTTATTTATACAGCCAACAATCACCCTACGTGATGGAAACAAGATGGCAGATTACCTACACAACCAGGGGCAAATGCCGCCTCACCCATGCCTCGTCAGCCACCATTTCCATATCAAGCTGCAGCAGATCCAGCCCAAAGGCATGAGCCCGGGTGAACATCTGTCGTGCCCCCTTGCTCTGCTGCCAACCCGGCAAAAAGGCTACCGCTTCGCATTCCATCAACATTGGAATGGCGATCCGCATGTAGGCATCATGATCCCAGCCATCCGGCAGCACAGCAGGGTTCATCACCCAGGCTCCCTGGCCATGCAGATAGGCTTCGGCAGCAAAAAACGCTGGCCGGTTAAACATGGGCAAGCCGCTCATCGGCCCAGCGATATACACCTTCACGCCGGCCAGGTCGATCAGGCCCTGCTCAGTCAGCTCTTTCGATTTAACAGTCATGATGGGCCTCCCCGGCCAGATCGTGATTCATACGGTTAAGCATCACCAAGACTGCCTTGGTCAACACCAGTAAGAGGGTGCCGCACCACACCAACACCAGCAGAACGGCTCGCAGTGGCGCCAGCAGCAGACGAACAATCTGACGGGGAAACATCACCAGCACCCAACCCACCGCGATCACCCATACCACAGGTGCCTGCAGCATCTGCCAACCCAGACCTCCCTCATAAGGCACATGGGCCAGCACAAACAGCGCCACAAACACATACATCAACAGGAAGAAGGCCTTAACCATGACTGGCCTCCTTGGTCTTTGCTGCCAGCTCGCTGAGTTCACGGCAGGTAGACACCAGCCGCGGCTCGTCCTCGAACTCGTCCCAATCCAGCTCCGGCCCCACATCTTCTGCCAACCACTGGCGCAATGTGATCACTAACATCACCAGAAACGCCAGCCAGGCCAATGCCAACCCCAAAAACATCCATCCAATACTCATCAGTTCCTCCCCCTCCCGGTGGTGGTGCGATGGGCAGCGCGTTCAAGCGCATCCCCTACGATTTGGGCCGCATGCTCAGCGACCGAACCAAAGCCAGATTCACCGATCAGGTAGAGCGCGATAAAAATCGGGATCCCCGCCTCTCTCGCCCTCTCCACCTCATCGATGGTCAAGACCGGCGCAAACCAGTTTCTGGTCGCTGTATGCTGGGCGTAGTAGTGCATCATGCCCCTACCCTCACCAGTTCTACCGCCTTGCCCCGGATCCGCGCCGCCTCCTCCCGCGCTTCCTCAGCCCCATCTATCACCAGGTAATACCCTGCACCGGTCGCCGCATCAGTCTTACCAAGCGTTTCCTGCGAGTTCGACACTTCCAGATGAACCCGCTCCCCCACCCAACCACGTACAGGTGGGTAGATAGCGACCCTGCAGAACCTCGCCTCACGCACATCGCGCTCGGCATTTGCGTTGAATTGGCTGGCCATCACACACCTCCCCCACGCTTGAACAGTGCCTTCAGACGAGCAACACCTCGCTGCCCTGCCTGCTGGTAGAACTCAGGGTTGTGCTGGATCTGCTCACGGGTTGGTAGCCCCTTAAGTACCTCGGCCTCGATATCTTCGCCAGCCATCACCCGCCGCACGACCTGGTCATAGGCTTGTGCGAACACCTTCCGGTATTCATCTGCAGTAAGGGTCTGGCGCTCGAAGCGGGTCGCTCGGGCAGCGAGCACCACAGCGGGATGACTCTTACGGTGACGAGAAACATCGGCCAATGCCTGATCAACCGTCGGCAAACCAAGGGCCTCGGGTGTGATTTGGCACCACTTGATGAACATGCCCGTGCTGGGGAAGAACGGGATCTCCTGTTCACGAGCGACCCGCATGCCAAGCTGCAGTTGCTCACGACTGGTGCAGTCCGCATCAACCAACGCACGCGTCCACTCAGCCAAAGCTCTCCGCTGGGAGTCATCGCTAGGGAAAACATGCCTCCAGGCGGGGAACACGATTTTCAACTGCTCGAACAGCATCGATACCATCTGCGAATCGTGGTCAGTCAGAGCCCGCTGCGGGGGATCCGAAATCTGGTCAACAAAGTCGCCAACAGTCATCGCATTCAGAACTGCGCTCAATGGTTTCATGCTCATCAGAACCCCTCCTGCATCAGGCGATTCAGCTCACCGGCAGTCATGGACTTGGTCAGGTCGGTATGTTGGCCGCCACTGGGCCGATGAGCAGGAGCATTGCGCTTCACAGTCAGCTGAGTCCACTGTTGACGCAGCTTCTGCGGTGAGAGCACGTTGGTACACCAGAAGGCATCCCGGCTCACCCAGTCATACAGATCGCAGATATCCCGGTGGCTACGCTGGTCAAGCTCGCGCATCAGCCGGATCACGTTGGCCCACTGTGTCCAATTCGGCTCCAAGGCCGTGGGGGCAATGACTTGCACCCGCTTGAACATCCACTGCGCGGTCTTCAGGTCTTCAGCGGTTCCCCATGATTTTCCGTTAGGGGTTTGAATGGCGGCGCCTGGTATGACCCGAGCCTTGGGCTCGGCAGATACCGCGTCCACGATGGGAAGCTGTTCCCCCTCCTGGTCGAAAGTCGCGATAGCGAGTTGCGACGAAAGATCATTAAGATCTTGGTTTGTTTTATTGTTTATATTGTTTAGATCTTCGGCGTGAAACTCCGCGGCTAACTCCGCGCCGCGGAGTAAGCTATCCCCCTCTAACCCCTTATCTGATGCGGGTTCAAACTCCGCGCCTAACTCCGCGCTAATGTGTTCTGAAACTCCGCGCTGGTACGGGTCATAATTGAGGACAGTTATCAGGGTGTAGCCGCGGGTACCCTGTTTGCTGGTGCGAGTGATCATCCCCTCCAGCTCGAATACATCCAGCGAGCGGCGAGCACTGTCTTCTGAGACACCGCACGCTTCACCCAATGAACGGGCAGAGCCCACCACCTGTCCTCGACTCAGCACCAACCGGTTGCCATTAAAAGCAGCATCGGTGCGCTCATGAGCAGCCTCAATCAGCAGGTGCAACCACAGCGCCTTGCGCGATGGATCACGATAGAACGGCGTATCCTTGATGCTCTTGTAAAGCAGCACGAACCCGCTACGGCGATTGTCCGTCACGTTGCAACCTCGTTGAATTGGCGGGGCCACAGGGGCCACCAGTCTGATCACCTCACCCATGACTCACCTCCAATTGCTGCAGTTGAGCAAACACCAGCCGCGCCTGGGCGCTGGTGATGGGCAACTCCACCCCCATCACCACCAACTGAAAGCCACCGTTAATCCATTTCAGATAGGGCAAGACGTTAGGCTTTTTCATGCTGGCCCCCTTGCACAACCTGCGCGGTTTGGTGGGATTCAACCTGATGAGCAATTGCGATCAGCAAGTACGACATCCACTCAAACCGGTCATACAGCTCATAGGCCAAGGGGGATTTGACGGCTTTCAAACTGGGGTAAATCTCGCTCTCCCAATGCATCCGGATCATCTGATAGAAGTCACGTGCTTCACTCACCGAATGAGCCAAGGCGTTTGCATCAGGTGCCGCCAGATAGCGGGCGTGGCCCTGCCTCTCCATGGCATTGAAGGCGGCGATATAGCGTTCTTTGAACTCGGCGGCGCGTCGGCCGGTAAAGCCCATCGCCACGAAGAAGAAACCATCGCGGGTCAGTTGGTAAGCGATCCGTTTTTCACCTTTGGTATCGGTATATTCAACCGCCGCAAAATTGCGGGCGTTAAATTCGAGGGAACAATCGAGAGTGCGGATCTTTCGGATAACGTCGTCATGACGCTTGTTGAAGTAGTTGGCGAGCGCCAATGAAGTGGTAACGGCTTGGCCGTTCACCAGCCGGATTTCGGGTGTAACTGGGGTGGGGACAGTAGCCATGATGGCAGCCTCCAAGGTTGATAGATTGTCACTACCAACCTGAGGTCTCAATCTCATGGTGGTAGCCCGAGCGGGGTTGAGACTATCGGCAACCTTGGAAACCGACCAGCCCGAAGGCTGCCCCGCCCGAGCCACCATAACGCAGAGGATGCCGATCGCCGGGTAGGCGAACAGTACCCAAGTAAATGGGGGTCGGGTGCCGACAAAAAACCACGCGATGGGAGCGTGGGTCGGCTCCAAAGTTGTTCTCGGGGTCTCAATCCCGGCTGCGGATTTTGCCGCAGCACCCACACTATAACTCTCATTTGCCAATACGGTCAATTTTGACCAGCAAATGAAACTTTGACGAAGTGTGATTATTGCCTGATACCACTGTGGTACTGTGTTAATTACCAATTTAAAAACATGTGTATACACAATATATGGCCAACTCAAAACCAGAACCTTTACCATCCAAATCAAAGAGCGAAGTCGTTTCTTTTCAGGATGGTCGAATCTCCAGGAGTCCACCGCCCCCCCCACCAGCGCCAAAGAAATAATCTGATATTCCCAATCCAGAGGAATCACATAACATGAGTAAACAGCCACAATCACCACCGCGACCAACCCCTCGGCCAGCCACGGGACCAGTAGAGAAAGGTAGAGTGCCAAGAAGTCCAGCTCCGCCCCCACCACCGCCCAAAAAATAGTGGAGTTACCTGCCTTAATAATGAGTGCCCTTAACGCCGGGCCGCGACCTGTTTGAGGCAGGCTCTCCCCCCATGCTACAGTGACAGCGCTTAAACAATCACCACGAAGCAGGAGGCTGTATGACCAACCCATTTGAACCAAATGACCCGTCCTGGAAGCGGAATGATGATGGCTTTGGCCGGATACCAAGATCACCGGCCCCACCACCACCGACTCCGCCGGCGGAGAAGCCAAAAGGCTAAGGAAATTGCGATGTCCCGACATAACCTGAACTATCAACTGCGCTACAGCCACGCAATAGAGGATATGCATGCTCGCTTCTGGGCACGTAGCGATCGGCTGCTGACCTTCTTTCAGATCGTACTTGGTTCGGCGGTATTCGCTGATGTCGGGAATAACATGTTGTTCGGCGGACTGCTGGTCGTGCTGTCTACATTGAGCTTTGTTTGGCAACCGGCCATGACAGCTTTGCGTTTTGCCAAACGCGGTGAGAACTATGCCCGCCTGATCATCAATGAGCCCACCATGTCGGATGACGACCTGCGAGCCGCGTTGAGTAGTGCTACTGAAGATATGCCCTCCGAGATCGGTTTGCTTACCAAAGCAGCTGAGTTGCGTGCCACCTATGCCTTGGGTTGCACGACAACCCAAAAACTCACCTTTTGGGAGACGGTGTTTGCCTTCATAGCAGGGGATGTACCCAAGCCATGAGCCTATGGCTTGCCCTTTAACCACTGATTCCGTATGCTTTTCCATGTTCAGTGCCCTCGATGGTGTCTGAACCATGGCCCCGACTGTTGACGCAGTGCGGGGCCGCCTTTTACCTACTTAATGGCGATTGTCGGCAGCGGGCGCACATTGGCACCGGTGCTGCTGATCAGCCCCATCACCTGCTCGGCAACCAGAGTGCCTACCCGTTCAATCTGGCCCTGCTCCATCCAGTCGATAACTCCGTCAACCCGGGCATCGTGAATGGCCTGCATCAGCTTGCCGAACACCGACTGAGCCAACAGCACCTGCTCCACCAGCTCATCATCACTGACAGAGCCATGAGGCCTCGCGACCAGCATCAGACCACGGCCTGCAGCCCATGCCTCCAAGATGCGGTTGTCTTCTGCCAGCTCGGTAACGGCCACGGCCTCCCCCAGGTTGAGGTGGTGACTGTCGCAATCCGGATTCATCTTGTTGGCCAATACCACCGGGCTCTTGCCTAACTTGCGAGCAAGATCACTGATGTTCGTGGCTTGCCCCAGCAGATAGGCAGCAGCCAATACGTCGGTGCGCAAAACAGAACCGGGGTTTAACGTGGTTTTATCTGTGGTGTCTGCCATGATGACCTCATGCGTTTACAGGTTTAGGCCTGCCACATAGCAATATTTCTGCTGTCGAAAATGAACCAGACGATGCCTTGGAGAGATAAGCGGCATGCTGAGTCACACCGCTATAATCCGTATGAGGCAATGCGTTGGTTTTTCGCCATTTATAGACGGCTCGAACACTAACTTGGCAGGCATCGGCCGCCGTTTTGACTCCTATGGAGTCGATGACTTCTCGCAAAGAGGCCATATGTATGTACCCCAACAAACATGAACCTTTGGTACATCATAGATCGGAACTGAAAGTACACGCAAGCACATATACAATTGAACGTATGGTTCACAAAGAGAAAGACCGCGATTCTTACGCGGCTCGGCTACATCTCGCAGCTGACAAGAAAGGCTTACCCATTCGGGGCAGAGGCAAAATTTTGTCTGATGCCATCAAAGTCACGCCTAAAGCAATCAGCAAGTATCTGAATAATGAGGCCATCCCCACCCCTGATAACGGGCGTAAATTGGCAGATTTCCTTGGAGTCTCGTTCGTATGGCTTCAATTAGGAGAAGCTGAGGCGGATAAAGATCAAGAACTGGTACCTGTCCCTCTTAACGCCATAAAGATGGTACCGCTCATTTCCTGGGTGCAGGCTGGCGAATTTTGTTTGTCTGAAAGCTCTGATTTTATTGATGAAGATACCCCATACTATGCTTGCCCAAATTCCAAAGCAGGGCCACGCACTTTCGCTTTGATGGTACGTGGAGACTCGATGACCAATCCAAACGGTCAACGCAGTTATCCCGAAGGAACGATAATTTTCGTCGATCCTGACCACCCCCCTAAAGCTGGACTCCGTGTTATTGCCGGCCTGGAAGATGGTAGTTGTACCTTTAAAGAGTTGGCAGAAAACGAGACCGGTAAGCCGTATTTGAAGGCTCTAAATCCTCGCTACACGATCAATGATCATGTGCAACCGGCTAAAATCTGCGGAGTGGTTATCGGCTCGTATACTCCTGAGTAGACCTTACCCTCACCCGCCGACCTGGCGGGTTTTTTACATCCAAGAGAATAAAATGAACCATTGGTACTTTACAAAAGAATACCTATGGTTCATTGTTGTTTCATGATTTGGAGCAACCCCAGCCAGAGGACCAGCACAACACTGGCAGCGGTGACAACGAACCGCTTGGGGATAAACCGGGCTAACAACTGGAAAAGCCACATCGAGCAGAGCGAGTGGCGGGAATGACTCCCCAGCCACCCACCAGGTGAAAGGCCTGGAACATATCGGTGATTAGGCAAGCAGTACGCCATCTGCCCCAGGAGCAGAAATTCAGAGGTCATAGCCCTCTATCACCGACCAACTTTGGCGTCGTAACTGGATAACCAGGCCGTCAATGGGAGCGTAACTACGACGCAAGCTCCCCAGCCATGGCAGTAGCAGCGGTGAGGAAACCGACCGCGGTAGGCCCCATGGGGTACGAAAACCCATCCGCCCTGGCGATGTAAAAGGCCAGGACACAACTCAGTTGGTTTTGCAGGGGACGGCCGCGAACAACGGGGCTGGCGAGTGAACCGGTGACCAGGGCCAACTGAGGTGTGGTGACCCACGGCAAGCAGCCGATGGGAAGTACCATCACAATACCCCACCGCTGGGTTAAGCGGATGCCTTGGTCACGCTGTGAATCGCCACCAAGGCCCTCGCCGAGAGGCGACCGTTTCGATAGGTAGCGCTGCCCGTGAGGGCATACCAGTGCCAACGACCAGAACGGCTGACTCACTGCGAAGTGCTCAGCCATCACCACAAGTGCAATACATGTGGTTACAGCTCTCTCCTGGCCCCGGCAACGGGGCCCTTATCCCACAAACGATAGCGGCCCATCAGCGGGTCACGGACTCCCTTTGCCTGTCGCTTGTGTGATGAGACCAGTTTAAGAAATGGCGGAGGCATCAATGCACCCAAACGAGTTCATTGCCAAGAACATCAAGGCAACGCTGGAGAAAGAGCAATTCCCTGACCATGCGATCTCGCTCGGTGTTGCAGAAGCGAAACGCCATTTCGACCGGACACCCAGCTTTGCCAAGGGGCAGGTGTTCGATGAGTACCTCAAGGCGGCCCGTGCAGTAGCCAAGATTGCGAAGAAGGCGGTATCTGCCAAGAAGACCAAGCCCTGATCCGGGGGACGGATTGCAACTGATTGATGAGGGATACATGAATCATTACGCCGAGGCTCTGGCCCTCCTGCAAGCCCAGCCAGACCACGAACTCAAACAGATCGGCGACCAGTGGCAAACACCCAAGGCGCTGGCCTGGGGCCTGTTCCACCAGTTCGCCCCCACCCTGGGGCCGGTCGTACTCGATATGTTCGCCGACGATTGCAACACCCTGTTGCCGAACTACTACGACGCCGAGGACAACGCTCTCACCCAGGATCTAGCCGCCGACCTGCGCCGTCTTGGGGGGGCGGCCTTCGCCAACCCACCCTACTCCCGCCCCTGCGTGGATGGCGACTGCAATGCCATCACTGGGATGGAGGCCATCCTCAACTACTGCCGCGAGCAGCGAGATTTTGGCGCCAAGATCATGCTGCTCATCAAGGCCGCGACCAGCGAAACCTGGTGGCCGGAGGATGCAGACTTTATCCAGTTCATCAGCGGCCGCATCGGCTTTGAGGTACCGCGCTGGTATGTCCCCCGCGATCCGAAGAAGGACAAACCTAGCTCAAGCGGCTTTGCCTCTGCCGTGGTGATCTTCGATACCAGCTGGCAAGGCGAGCGCCGCCCAGAGGCCCGCCTGCGCCGGGATGACTTGATCACCACCGGCCAGCTCATCCTCGACATGATCCACTGTCAAGCGGTAGCGCTCAACATAGCCGCTAGCCAAACCATCGAGGCCACCAGCCAAGTCATCACATTGCCAGCAGCATCGGAGACGCTCGCTACCATCACGACAGGCGTCGAACCACTCCAGGATTGGCAGCAGTTTCCGGCAATCAAGACGGTCATCTATCAGATTGATGAGGCCGATCTGCTCACCCCAGCCAACACCCGACTACTCGCCGGCTACATCCGCGATCTGCTGGATGGTGATACCAATGAAGAGCACACGCTCAGCCACGCCACCCGGATGGCAAAGCATCTGCTGAATCCGGATGAAGAGCAGCTGATGCTGGCACTGAACGACGGGGAGGCAGCATGAGCCTCATCCAACAAGTTGCAGAATGGGTGCATGCCAGATCAGAGGGCGCTATCAGCGCTGAAGTGGCTGCCGAATTCGCCCTCACCGTCAGTAAGGCCAGCATTGCGATAGGCCAGATCCACAGAGAGACCCGCTTTATCACCCGCATAGACCACTTCCGCATGATTGGAGATAACGGTAAGGGTCGTCATACCCGACGCCTCTACGTTGACAAGGTGCAGCCGCCGCAGTGGCACAAGACTCCGGTGATCGGCACCGCTGGGGATCAGGTCGTCAGGTTCCGCAGCATCACCGAGGCTGAGACCCAAGGAGGCTTTGTCCGGGTCAGTATCACCCGCTGCCTCGCAGGCCAACAGAAGAAACATGGCGGGTACAGCTGGCAAATAGACACGACCAAAGGATTAACATCATGCACCGCTATCACTACACCCTGAATGCCGCCATCGAGCTGGGGGCTGCGCCAGATCGCCTAACCGGTACCATCGAGGCACACCACCCGATGACCTCACAACAGATCAGGTTGGCCGCCATCGACCAAGCACCAGCCCAGTATCTCAACTTCAACGAGCTGGAGTATCAGGAACGTGAAGAGGGACTTGATTGAAGGGCTGGCCATCTTGGTTAGCACAACATTGTTTCTGGCCACATTGGCTGTGATGTAACAACGACTGTCCGGGAGGACACGATGGATATCAGACTCTACCAGCGCAATTACCGGGATGACCTCAAACAAGCCATCCAACAGGAGCAGGCCGCGAGCTACATCGATGCCGCCCTCTCCTACAAGAAGGCCCAACATCACGCCGCCAGCGCCAACATGTTGGGCAAAGCCCGGTTCGCCATGGCTCGCCGCATTCATTGCCTCAAGATGGCCAATGAACCGCAATGGAAGCAGGTGAATTCCGAGTTCCAGCAACGCTATCAAGCCATGGAGGTCTATTGATGAGACGCGGAATTAACAAGGTCATCCTGATCGGCAACCTTGGCCAGGATCCAGAAGTGCGCTACATGCCAAGCGGCGGTGCTGTCACCAACATCACCTTGGCCACTTCCGAGACTTGGCGCGACAAACAAACCAATGAGCAGAGAGAACGCACCGAATGGCACCGGATTGTCTTCATGGGCAAATTGGCCGAAGTGGCCGGCGAGTACCTGAAGAAAGGGGCGCAAGTCTACGTTGAAGGGAAACTACAGACCCGCAAATGGCAAGACCAGAGTGGCCAAGAACGCTACACCACCGAGGTGCTTGTCGATAGCTTCAGCGGCGTGATGCAGATGCTCGGCGGCCGTCCGCAGCAGGGCAACCAGCAACATCAGGCTCCGGCTTCCCAGCAAAGTGGTTATGCTCGCCAATCTCAACCATCACAGCCCGCCCCACCGGTCTATAACGAGCCGCCGATGGACTTTGATGACGATATCCCGTTCTTTAGATTTGCTGGTCACCCGGCGCTGATGAACTGCATTTAAGGCAGAGATCCGGCAACCGCCCATCTCGCCGTGAGGCGTACTGATTTAGGAGATAGCTATGGCATTTCATATCCTGACTGAAGATGAACTGGAAGAGCTGACGGGCTACTCAACCGCATCAAAACAGAAAGAGGTGCTAAGACGAAATGGGATTTACTTCATTGAGGGAAAAGGCGGAAAAATCCGTACAACCAGTGAAAATTTGAGGTGGCCAGTAGCAACGTTGGCCGGTTCAGGAATGTCAGCCCGTGATGGTGACGGGTTCAACATAGAGGCGATCTGATGGGCAGGCCCCGCAAGTCTGACACATGGTTACCCCCGAGGGTTTATCGGGGAAAGTCAGCATTTGAGCTTCACCCTCGAAGTGGTGGTGCCCTTCGGCTCGCCTCGCTAACTGCAACACAGTCTGCTGTTTGGGCAGCCTACGAACATTTGATGGCCGAACAGAACGGGGACACTATCAAGCGCCTGGTTTATGAGTTCTTCGAATCAGCTGACTTCCAGGACCTCAGCAGCACGACCCAGAAGGACTACAGGAAATACTCAATACCGGTTCTCAAGGTGTTCGGTGGTATGGACCCGGCCAAAGTTGAACCACAACACATTAGAAAGTACATGGATAAACGGGGCAAAAACTCCAAGGTCCAGGCCAACCGCGAGAAAGCATTCTTCTCCCGGGTTTTTCGCTGGGCATTCGAGCGCGGCAAGGTGAAAAGCAACCCGTGCCAGGGCGTGCGTCAGTTCAAAGAGAAGGCGAGAACCCGCTACATCACTGACCTCGAGTTTCAAGCCGTGATGGATGCAGCCAGACCGGCCGTCAAGGTTACGATGGAGTTGAGCTATCTGTGCGCCGCCCGAAAGGGGGATGTGCTTACCATGCGATGGTCACAGGTTGGTGATGAAGGGATCACGATCCAGCAGAGTAAAACCGCCAAGATCCAGATCAAGGCCTGGTCACCCCGACTACGCGCAGCGATAGAGCAAGCGAAAGAGTTGGCAGGGTCTGTCGTCAGATCGTCCTATGTCATCTGCAAGCCCAACGGAGCCCCCTATACAGATAACGGCTTCAATGCTGCATGGCGTGAGGCGGTGTTAACCGCACGGGAGCAAACAGGCTGGCCGATGGACTTCACCTTCCACGACATCAAGGCCAAAGCCATCTCTGATGTGGCCGGCAGCAGCCGAGATAAACAGCGTATCAGCGGCCATAAAACTGAGGCCCAAGTGGCAGCATATGATCGATCTATTGAAATCGTCCCTGCTGTTGATAGCGTGAAAAAGCAGTGAAGTATTAGGAAATAGTATTAGGAAATTTTAGGAAGCGGTAAAAACAAAAAGGCCGCTATCGCTAGCGGCCTTTGTAAATCATTGAAATATATCTAAATTAATGGTGCCCGAGGCCGGAATCGAACCGGCACGCCTCGAAAAGCGAGGGATTTTAAATCCCGGATTATTTCGTTTAAAATCATATAGTTACTAGTTTTTCGGGGAATATGCAAGATCCGTAACTATATGTTTTATAAAGCCAGCATACAGGCGTAATCCCTCAACATTCCCTCTATTACCACCCACCAAGAAGCATAGAAAAGCCCACACAGTGGCGGGCTAATCAGGATCCTTCAGCTTCATGAGATCGTGGATGCCTTATCGCGAAGTCGTTCCATAATGCGCGCGATTGCGTCCCGATCCTGACCTGTCAGATCTACTTCCGCAAGATACGCTTCAAGTTCCGCCAGTATTAATTCCATCCTGTAGTCCCCCCGGGTTTCCTCTCAATCTCTCGACTGTGAGGCACTGTATGCATATACAGCACAAAGGGGACGCTATCACCTTTCACTCCGGCATTGTATTAAATTCAACCACCCTTCCTCATTCACCCCCCCCTCTCTTTGTCGAAACTGTGATCGAAATATCACCAGAAACTAATGACTATCAGCACAGCAAAACCTATCAGGATTAGCATGAATCCAAAGGCCATAAAGTTATCCAGGCTCTCCCGATCGGACTTGCTGAAGCACCAACAGCCCAAGGCGAACGGGATCAATGCCAGCGTGAAGCTGAAGCTGAATGTCTTGAGCGCCAACACCATACATACGAGCGCAAGCAGTATCCACATGGTCGAGTCCTCACAGGTTAAAGCCTCCACCCTATCCTCGTGAGTGCAGCTCAAACCAGGGCCGCACAACTCGATTGGACATCCCATAGGATGTCGATTTACCATTTATGGTAAAGTCTCACCATGCGACATCAAGAGGTAGCAAAAGCATGAAAGACAACACTGTCAGCAACAAGTATGGGCTGCCACAAGTGCTGAATCGGCCGCAAATCAAGGCTGAAAAGAATCTTTGCCTGACTGGTGAAGAGGGTCGCCAGATCATCAAATCTGAGACCAAGCTGACACTGAAAACTCACGAAAAGACCTTCACCCGTTTGGCTGATATGTAATGGACATCATCCAGTTTCCTCCCGCTCGGGTGCTGGAGATTAACTACTACATTCTGGGTGCGACCCCTGGCCATCAGGGACCTGCTAGCATCGCGTTATTGGAGGGTGCGCTTGGCCGTATCGACAATGCCATTGCCTACAGCGGGTTAAACGATGTGTTTCTCATCGCCGCAAAGTACGCCATGGCAATCGGTACCGCTCACGCCTTTTCCGATGCCAACAAGCGCACCGGGCTCGCGGTATGCCTTGAGTATCTCTCCCTCAACGACTTCGAGATTGAAAGAGATAACGAGAAGCTGGCTGATGCAATGGTTGACCTTGTGCTTGGCGAACTACCAGAGAATCAGTTTGCTAACATCCTCTACGCACTCTGGCTGGAAGAGCAAAAAACCTCTTGATCAGACGGCCGTGTTCACGGCCGCCATTCCCCCTTACTCCCAGTTCTGCCGGTTATGGTTTACCGCTTGGAACACCAGGTCATTCCTGCGGGCTAGTAACTCATCGATGCGCCGGCGCTTCTCCTCGGCACTCAGGATCTTGTCACGCTGGATCAGCTCTATCTTGTTGCGGGCCACCCGTACTTGCTGCTGGGTTCGGCTCAGGCTACGGCGCGCCTTCAAGATCCCTCCCTGCTCTTCCAACAATTCATTGGCTTTATCGGTCAGCCCTTCGCTGCGGTACTGGTCCACTGTGCGCTTGAGCTGGTTCACCTCATTGAGCATCCGGTAGAACTCTTCCATGTGCTGGGTGGACTTGGCCGGACCGGTGCCCCGGTATACCGCCTTGACCAGTGGGATCTCATCCGCGCGCCAACTGGCTGATTCACCTGGGCGAACAGCCCGGATCAACCCGTCTGCCGCCGCCATTACATAACTGCCCATGGTGCCGGTGTAACCGATCAGCAGGTGCTCTAACTGCTTGGGAGAAAAACCTGACAGCTCACCTAGTTCGCGCATCAGCAAGCTGGTCTGCTCGTTGTAGCGAGCCTCGGCACGCACCGCCAAATCCTGCGGGCCATCGATGGGACCACCGCGGAAGAAGTCATAGTTGACTGCAGCCTCCACCATAGGCTTGACCAGTTGAGGGGTAGGGTTGAGGGCAAAGGTATCGCCAATCGCCCGGGCCACCGCCTTGCCAAACTGGGCACCGGTGTCCTTGTCACCCAGGGCTCTCACCATACGCTCGGGAATGGTGCCGAACATCACCCCAATCTCGAACGGCTTGGGGATCCGCCAGTGCTGATCGCCAAGGAAGAAGTGCCAGTTGGCATCCTTGTCCCAGTCTGGCAACTCCTCGTATCGCTCATCATCCCAGTTGGTAGCCAGCAAGCCGAGCGACATGGCGGTGATCATGCCGGCCCGCTTGGCAATCTCACGCGGATTGTCGCGAAGTTCCCGGCTCAGCTTGCCCAGACCCTGCAGGCGAGCATTGAAGAATGGCAGCACCATGGACGCCCCCTGAATAAAGCGGGCCGCCCCCAGCATGGAGAAGTCCATCAAGTCCTTCGACTCAAAGGCGGCCTGCGCATGGCTCTTGCCTGCCTTGATGGCTGCGTCATAGACCGCCTCACGGTTGGCGTTCTCCAACGCCTCGCCATAGCGGTTGTACTTCTCCCATGCATCGGCCACTACCCCTTTGGCGTGGGCCGCATTGCGGATGATGGACTTCTCATATCTGGCGATCTGCTCCGGCGTCATCCCCTTGCGGCGCAGTGACTTGCGCACGGTATCGGCCATGGCGGTGGGGTCATTGCCGTTGACGTAGCCGCCAAGGAAGCTGGCACCGCTGAACATCACATCGATGGTGCTGCCATCCATGGCCAGGGTTTTCCTCACCCCCTTGATGGAGTCGATCACCGGCTTAAAGCCATCCTTGCTGATCACCCAGCTGGAGAGTGAATCGCGCAAGAAGTTGCGCAGCATGAACTCTGGTGATGCAGTGATGCCCGCCGTCAATATACGCTTGGCTTTTGATGCCATATTGACCATTGTGCCAAATGGCTTGCGGTCGAAGAAGGTCATGGCGCGGTAAAGGTCAGGATCCTCCACCCGGATCATGTAGTCCTCACCATCCAGCTTGACGGTGATCAGGTCCTTGCCGTTCTTGAGGGCCCGCCAGTCCATCATGTTGGGCTTAGCGACCACCTCGATGAGACCGGTATCTGCCAGGTTCCAGACTGTCTTTTGCGCCGCCATGTTCTTCATGGATGCGTCGATCAGCTTGGAGGTAGAGGTGAAGATGTTCTCGAGCAGGTCATTGGTGTTGGCCTCGCCGCCCTTGAGCTTCTTGATACCTGCGTTCTGGTTGGCGATCCCCTTCGCCTTGAAGGGAGCGATAACGTCGCCATCTTCCGACTCGCGGAAGAAGGGGATATACCACTCGCTCTCGAACTCGGCCCGCGCCTCAGCGGTAAAGAGCCCAGCCTCTTGCGCCAGATCCAGTGTGGCGACATTGAGCCGGTTCCAGCGTGTCTTGGCCACCATGAATTTGGCTTCTTTACCCTTACCCAGCCCCTTGAGGGCGGCGATGTCATTGGCATCGAGCAGGTTCTCACGCCCCTGCCCCAGCAGGATTTCAGCCCGGTGACCGGCCATCCAGCCAAGCCAGTTGTGCAGGTCGGCCCCCAGATCAGAGAAGATCCCCAGCAACGCATCTTTCTCACCGGTTCCGGCTTTGCGCTGGATCACCCCATCCTTCCATTCCGGCAGGCCATAGAGCATGGTCGCCTGCATGGTGGAGGCCGCACCGGTGGCCATCCGTGCGGCAATATAGCCAGAGTCGGCAGCGTCCGTAATGCCTGCGGCTTGCTCTGCATACTTGATGGGAGCCAAGGCATCGAGCACTTCGGTGTTGGCTTTTTTGATGACGCGGTCAACCCATGACTGGACCACTCCGCGATCTACTGATCGCAGCTTGGCAAGGTTGGCTTTGGTGTTATCAATGATGTCAGGCTTGGGGCCTAGATTGAGTTTTTCCATCGCCTTGTCAGCGACGGTATTGGTTTGGCTGAATTTCAGACCATCAGGTGGGAGAGATCCATCGTCTCGAGGGCTTTCATGTTCGCCTCGTGCCGGCGCTTGCGGTCCTGCCGCAGCGACTCGATCTCGGACTTTGTCAGCATCCTTGGCACGAAGGATATATCTACCTTCGGACTCGGTGAGGGAGTCAAAGCCGTAGCCGAATCGGTTTTGCCACCACGCTTCAAGGCCTGTGCCGTCATACTGTTCTCGTAACTGCTCAAGGGTTGAGCTATCTATGGCGATTTTGGCGGAATACTGCTTGCCGGTCAATGCCGTTGCAGCCAACACCTCCCCGCCTCGATTCTCAATGTACCCCTTGAGGTTAGCCAGGGTGCCGCCCTGGGTCAGGGTGTCATCCATAATGAGATAGGGTTTGTCTTTGCGGACTGGGCCATTAAAGCCGGGTTGATTTGCCAACCGACCAAACCCGTCCTGTGCCGTACGTCCAACCTTGGCAGACTGCATGATCTCCAGATCTACTTCGATGCTCAGTACCTTGCCCAAGATATCTGCCATTGCACTGGGGATCGCATTGCGGCTAACGGCCTCCTCAGCGTGTACCCCGAGGGCAATGGCTGAGCGATTGCCAATCACCTCCTTGAGCTGCCTAATTGCATCCGGTGATAGCACATCGCGAACCAGTCTCCTCGCAGCAGCATCATCGCCACCTTTGGCGGCCTCATAATCTGGATGGCTGGTCGCATCCCCCAAGCGGCCGTGCAAAATGACCTCAGGGAACCCCTCCTGCCAGGGCGAACGTTCAGCACTGAACCACAACCCATCACCATCAGCGCCAATGCGACTGGCATAGGGACGCTTCATTTTTTTGCCCAGCCCCTCGATCAGGGTCCGGGTCTCGGCGGCGGTGATACCGTCAGGCACGAAACCAACTGAGCGCAGGGCTTTGGTGACCCAAGCTACCACCCGATCCCAGCCGCGGCGCCAGGCGCTTTGCTCCAGCTCCGCCAGATGGGCAACCACCTCCTCAGCCTGAACCCCGATATCCTCATCGGCATAGTGAGTATCAACCCAGTCCCATACAGCCTTCATACTTGGGTTTTTCTTGGACTGGATCAGGCGGCTCATCAGCTTGGTGTATTCACCATCGCCCAACACATTGGCAAGGCCGTAGTGGGCTAACACTTCATGGCGCAAGATCTCACGCATCCGGGTGGGGCTGGCAATCGTGTCGGCGGCCACATGCAGAGTGCTGGCATCGTCATCGAACGCCGCTCGCCGGATCAACCCCTCTTTGGCATCGAGCCCTAGCGCCCGCTCAAGCTCTGCCTGGGTAGCGTGGATCTGCACATCAATGCCACTTGCCCCCTGGTACTGCCTGAACCATATCTTGGTGACCAGCTCCGCCTCTTTCTGGGTCAGGTGCTTGGCTGGCTTGTCGCCTTGCGCC